>JAUVDD010000069.1 GCA_030595525.1 Puniceicoccales bacterium | reverse complement strand
TTTCAGGATCGTCTGGAAATTGGCCCACCGCCTGAGCCATCATTTTTGAAGCATCTTCCGGCCTATTAATCGTCAATGCAGATGAGACCAAAGCCTGATACCACTCCTTGTGTGGATTTTCGGCTTCCTCTGCGATTAGTTTTTTCAATACCGCCAAAGCATCGACCGCCTGGTCTGCCTGCAACAACGCCACCGCCCAATAGTAGGCCAGTTCTGGTGTGTGCCGAGGGTCCAGCTTGTAGGCTCTTTCAAAAGCAACGGCTGCTTTGTCGAATGCGCCCAGGCTGTATGCTACTTCTCCCAAATTCAGCCAGGCCGGTTGAAGGCCCGGCGCCATTTTCACGGCTGCATCAAGTTGTATCATTCCCGATTCCAGGCTGTCCTCAAGAGCCAGCAGGTTGCCGAGATGATAATGAACCAGATAATGATCCTGGTCCGGATGATTCTGTAAGTGCTCAATCAGGAGATTCCGCGCTTTTGCTGATTCACCTCTATCGCGCAACACCTGGGCCTTGAACACCACTCGTCTTGCACGCCCCGGTGCACTGGAGACATCCAGCAAGGAGTCGATTTTTGCTGCCAGCTCCGGGAATTTAACCGAAGCCTCGCCGTGGTCGTGGTCGTGGTCGTGGTCGCCGGCAACAGAGAGCCCTGCTCCACCAAAAACAATCAGCAAAACGAATCCCAGCAATACATACATGCCATGCATACGGACACAATTATTCCCTGCTTTATTGAAAACCGTGTTCATGTTCATCCATCCAGATCAAAACGTACCGAGGTAATGACCCAACTGCTAACCGGTTCTCCGGCAATTTGTCCCGGATTGAATCTCCATTGCGGAACCGTTTGTTTTACCGACTCTTCGAAGTAACCGGTTGGGCTGGCTTCCAGAATCTCCACACTTCCGACACTGCCGTCTTTGTTGACAAGCAGTTTGATTTTCACATAGCCGTTTATCGACCGTTGGCGGGCACGATATGGATAAGGGGGAGGTATACGCATCACTGCTCGAGGAGGCTGGTCCAGATCCGCTTCAGAAAAAACCAGAGTGTTCGCTCCCGAAGCACCAACGCCCAAACCCGGACTGACATTGATGGTTACGGTCGACATCTCCGGGTTGTCAAAACTTGGAGGAGACAACTCCGGCTGGAAATCCATACGTGGCCGCGGCTTGGGTTTCTTTACTTCCTCTTTCCGTTCCTGTTGCGGTGGCTCCGGTGGCGGTAACTGAATCAGATCAACAGCAATCGGGGCACTGATATCTCGACCGATTGCCCTTTCATGGGTCAACAGGCCTGACCCGACAAGCAAAAACAGATTCACGGCAAGAGTACCTGCGACAACACAGGCGAAGTGGATTGGAGCGCGGCCGGATATCCGGGGGAGACTCATTACTCGGCTCCTGTTCGCTTGGCGGCCAGACTTACCTTCAAGGCACCAGCCAGACGACACTGATCCATGGCCTGAATCACGATTCCGGTTTCGCTGTCCTTGTCTGCTACAACGATAACGCCGGTATCGGGATTTTCCGCCAAAGATCGTTCGACAAGGGCGCGCAAACTGCGCACATCGATTTTCTTGCCGTCAAAGTAGACCTCTCCATCGCTGGAAACCCCAACCATCACTCCGCTCTGGTTTTTGACTTCGGCAGTGGACGCAGTGGCGCGCTGGACTTCGATTCCCGTCTCTTTTACGAAGCTTGTGGTCACGACAAAAAAGATGAGCAACAGGAAAACCATATCAACCAGGGGCCCCATATTGATGTCAACACGTTCGCTGTTTCCGCGAATTGAATTTTTGATGTTGATCATTGTACCTCTCCCGCGCAAACAACCAGTTCCCTCTCAATTACGACAACAGCTTCCTGTAGAAAAATATTCCTGTTGCCGGCCATGCGTCGCAGCCTGCCGGCCATAAAAAGGCCGGGTACCGCCACGAGTAAACCCATTTGAGTTGTAATCATCGCCACGGAAATACCACTTGCCATGGCCCGGGGGTTACCTGTACCAAACAAGGAAATAATCTGGAACGTCTCGATCATCCCCAGGACAGTACCCAACAATCCCAGAAGTGGTGCGACGGCGGCCAATGTTTCAATCAGGGAAAGCCTGCCTTCAAAATCACGACGCAACTCATCGGCACAACAATGCAGAACGGCTTGGTGCACCTCGGGCCTTTTGCCGCGTTGCTGAAAGAAAAGACGAACCAGCTGAGCCCTCACACCACCGGCCTGCGGGGTAATGTCCTCCCGGATCGCCCTGCCGGCCTCGTCCAGGGTCATATCCTTCCGGTCGAGGCTCCGGTACAACAACAGACGATCAATAATGAGGGCCCACATGAGCAATGAAGTTGCCGACAGTGGAATCATCACCCATCCACCCTGCAGCAACATGTCTGTTACATGGGAGAAAAGCTGCATGATTACTACTTCTCCTGACTAACGATGACGTTGGTCATGTGAACAGCCTGCTTTTCCATGTCGCCGATAACATGGTCGGCCTGTCGCGAAAGTATGGTGTGAAAAAGCATGATGGGGATTGCCACAATAAGGCCCAACTCTGTCGTAACCAGGGCTTCGCTGATTCCGCCGGACATGAGCTTGGGATCACCTGTGCCGTAGACGGTTATTACCCGGAAGGTTTCAATCATACCCGTAACCGTGCCCAACAATCCCAACAGCGGTGCGATCGCGCCAAAGATCGCCAGGATTGCCAGCCCCTTCTGAAGGGTCGGCAACTCGTGAAGGATCGCCTCCTGAAGGACACTCTCAAGAACCTCTCGGGACGAACCTCGCGCCTTGAGGGCCGCCTTGATTACACGCACAACCGGAGAACGACGTCCGGTCCTGTTCTCGATCATTTCATTGCAGTCATGCCATCGTTCCTGTGCGGCAAGATTATTGAACTGCCCCATGAGTTTGTCCGTATTGGCGTGAACCCGATGCAGAAAAATCAATCTGTAGGCAACGATACCCAAAGCAATGACAGCCAATAACAATATTGGCCAAACCAGAGGACCTCCAGCGCGAACCTGGTCGCCAAAACTGGTTCTGGTTGAAATCTGACGCAGGGCCGAGCCTCCGGAAAGATCCACCGGTGCCATGTCGGAATCACCATCAAGATAGGTCCCGACGAGGCTGCGAAGGCGCCGACCAGGCAACTCGGGCAAAGCAAACAAATCCTGACTTTCCGGCGAATGAGTCAGGAAACCGCGCTCGGTCGGCAACTCATATAGTGAAGTGAATTTGCCCAGCTGAAAGATATTTCCAGCAGTCTGTTCCCCGTCACGGCCGATAAACTCCTTTTCCTGTATCGTAACCTGTCCGCTTCGCTGAAATTCATCCATCAGAACAGCCGTCATCATGGAAATGTCGTCAATGTCCGGGAAATAGCCCTGCTCCAACAGACCGGCGACCCGGGAAACACGTTCGGGCCGACCCGCACTCAGCGAGGATGCCTTCAACATGGAAACCACATCACGCGCGGCCAAGCGGACGTTGCCTGTCGTCTCCTTGAAGTCCAGTTCCTGTTCGGACCATTGTTCCTCCAGTTTTCCCATGCGTTCTTCCAGGGCCGCGCGCTGTTTCCGCAATTGTTTCCAGTGTCCGGCCAGGTTCTGTCCTAATGCCTCCAGGCTGTCGACACGCGCCGTCAACAACTGCTTGTCATTTAGAATCATGAACTCTGTCTCTTCCACGGATATCCGGGCCTGCTCACGTTCGGCCTCTGCCTTCTTCACAACGGAACGAATATCCTGTGCGCTCGCATTGGTGACAAACAAGCCACATAGAAGAAGAACGATAATCATGAAGTTCCTGTTCATCGTTCAATCCTCCCCAGCGGTAATCCGATCACCTGTACTGGACGCATGCGTGCGGCCATGTCCATGGCCTCCGCAATAGCCCGATGGCTGTTGCGGGGCAATTCAACCCAAAGTTCGGTAGACTGATCCCAGGCTCCAACCTTGCTGCCATCGGGAGTTCGCCAGAACAGGGCCAAACGGCCGACACGCAGGATGTCCACGTGAATCTCACGATCCACAAAAAAGATTTGATCACTCACCAACTCAATTGTCCCACCGTATTGCGCTTCAATCTGATAGGCCTCAAGGACACGTCGCAATTTGTCGGCCACCGGTACGGTCGGATCATCCAGATCCTTGCGAACAGAAACCAACCGGTGTTCTCTCTCGCGGGGGAGGAAAGGCAAATCCACAGCCACCTGGCTGGTGAGCCGGTCCAGCAACACAACCAGGGAATCCTGCAGGCAGTCGGCCAAACGAGTGGACTCGAAGAGTCGTCGCTCCAGCTCATTCACCTTTTTGCCAAGAGCATCACAAGCGGCCTGTTCTCGAACAACTCGGTCTTCAAAAAACTCAGCATCGGCCTGAGCCTTTTGATAGCGCTGTTTGAGACCGGATTTTTCCGTTTCCCACGCATTGCGCTGGTTTTGTTCATCCTGGCCGATGTTAATTGCTTCTGTTACAGTTCCCTGCGCGGTCTTCGCCGCCGCGGCCTTGTTTTCTGCTTCCTGTGCTTGGCCAAGGCCCACCAATAACATGAGCGGAAGCACCACCGCCATCGATACTGTTACGACAGAGTGTGTTGTTGCTCGAGATCCAGACATGGTTTTTCCTCTTTTCTTATCCTGTAAACCCTGTTCCTAAAAACCGTATTTGAGGGACGCGTACCAGGTTCGGGGATTTCGTGGGCCGTACACATAGCCGGCATCCCGATCCGGACCCAGATCCATGTCTTCCTGGAAATCGTCGGTAAGGTTCCGGACACCAAGAGTCAGTGTCAGGTGGTCATCATCAATCCAGAAGCGGTGTGACAAACTCACATCGACGATGAAGAAGGAATCCACATGTTCCAAAACATCATCATCGATCCAGCCGGCATAGTGGGGCATGTACATTTTGCCCTGATAACGGAGTCCGACAAAGGCACTTACCAAATCCAGGTCACGCCAGTAAAGTTTGCCCACAGCCGAGTCTTCGGGCAGGCGGAAGAAATTTTTGGTATCAAAATCCTGGACTTCGTCATACTCGGCAATCTGCTGGATCCAACCAATCTGTCCTTCGAAACGACCCTGCATGTAACCGCCGGTAATCTCTGCGCCGGTGACATGGGCGCCCCCCCCGTTGATTCTCGTCATTTCGACTTGATCCGTGAGGGGGTCGTCGTGGGCATCGGTGAGGACAAAGGCATCATCCAGATTGGTGTGAAAACCGTTCAGCTCGAAAAGCAAATTGCCGCCACCCAAACGTGGTGTGAGTTCGATTCCCAGCGTATAGCTTTGCGAACTCTCTTCCTTGAGATCATCTGAGTTGCGAATTACCTGTCCCTCGCCACCTGCAATCAGGATGTGCAGATCCTCATCGAAGGTTTGCGGCGCCAGGAACCCGGTGGAGGCGGAGCCACGCACCGTAACCACGGGATTGGGAGCATACTTCAACGCCATACGAGGAGAGATGATTGGATCGTTCAGTTCCGAATGCTTGTCGATACGAGCGCCAACGATCAAAGCCAGAGGTTTACTGATCATCCAGTCATCCTGAACAAAGAGACCGGAATTCCGATAATGTTGATCGATTGTACGATTGTACCCGGGATGATTGTCCTGCAGATGATCCGTAGTATGCTGCACACCCCAGGAGAGAGTGTGTTTGTCCAGATAGTGATTCAGCTGGCCATCCATAACCCAGAGAGGGTTATCGGTTAAGCCGTAGGCATCAGGATCACCACCGGCCCCATAATATGTTTTTCGGTTCATGTTGGCGTAGGAAACCGAAACACTGTAATCACAGGAATTGCCGATTCGATTGTTCATGCCAAACGAGGCAGCATCGCGAGAGGAGCGGATCCACTCGGTGATTTCCGTTTTAAACGGTGGATTATCCAAATGATCCCCACCGCGTCGATCTTCATAAAGATGGCCGTAATCCAGGGTTATCTTGCCATCGTCACCAAAATGTCTGACAAACCGTCCGCCAAAAGCATTCAAATCACGGCGTCCAATATCTGTAAAGCCGTCGCCATTACGGTCGTATTCACTGATGTGATCGTTCTGACCGTAGAAACCAAACCCAATTTTTTTATCCCGGGAAGAAGCGCTACCGCTGAAACCGGCCGACCAGTTTGTTACACCATCCATGTCCTCAGCCCGGAAATAACCGACCGCTCCCGATTCACTGGGTTCGCGTGGAATGATATTAACAACACCGCCAACAGCTCCGGGCCCATACATGGCAGACCCTCCACCTTTGATGATTTCAATACGTTCAATCATTTCAGAAGGGATCTGCTCAAGGCCGTAAACCATGGACAAGCTGTTGAAGACCGGCTGGCTGTCGAAAAGGAGCTGACTGTACTTTCCTTCCAGTCCCAACATGCTCAAGGTTGAAAAATTGCAGTTCTGGCAACTGTTCAGAACACGGACACCAGGGGTAAATTCAATGACATCGGCCAGGCAGCGGGCGGAAGAAGCGTTGATCAAGTCGCGCGATATCAGTTCGGTGCGCATGGGAACTTCGGACAACAGCTTTTCGGTTCTGGTTCCGGTAACAACAACCCCCTCAAGGAAGGCGGAGGTGGTTTCAGTACTGTCTCTTTTGTCGCCGGCAGTCGTATTTTGAGATTCGGCCATGGGCTGAGACGACGCCAAGGCTGCATTTGCGGCAACAGCGGGCACAACAAGCCAAACGACCAGGGCCGCAAGAATAGCACGGTTCATCTTAGGATCCTCCTGAAGGAATAACACACACAACACACCCGAAATGGGAGTTGTTGAATTTTTTGGTGTCAGCAGGAGGCAGGGGGAGCGCGGGGATCCGACTGGAGGTAGTGTTCTTCAGGAATTATTGCGACATCAGGATTACAACTGAATTGTTCGACAAGGTGAATATAGATTTTGGATGTATCAATGGTTTCCGTTGGGGACCAGGAATGAAAAACCGAGTCATGGAAACCAACGGTCTCGCTGGAGGGTGACGGCTCATTTGCTTCCAGAATATGGTGCTTGATATGTTCATACTCAAACAACGCAACTGAAAAAAGTGCGATGATGAAAACAAGGCGGGTTCTAAGAAAAAAACCCGAGTTTTTTGTCTTCATTCTGAACATTCTTGAAAAATATGCTAACAAATTAACACCGCAACCGAAAAAGAGAATTAAACTCAAAAAAAGATGTTTTTGGTGGGAATCCGAAGAACGTAGTTCCTGCAGGGAAATCATTGTTAAATAGTATGTTATAGATGTATGTTTGGGAATTTCCTCGTTTCATTCATCGGAGGATTACAATGCATCGGTGGTTGATCTTGCTGAGTCTGTTGGTTTTGCCCCTTCTGGGGTACGGTAATTCAATCTTGGCCAAAATGCCTCCGAACTTGGATGTAGCTTCCCCACCGGGTTTTAATACCCCTGTAAGCCCGGGTAAATTAGCTCACTATCCCCCCGCCTAGCCCCCGCTAACACTATGTGGTTATATTGCTTACGTTTGCAAAAACTCACCCACCCCAGGGAGATTTGGCGACCGGTTTTGTTTGTGGTGTATGGTCTGGGCCTGAATCGGGTTGTCCCCATTTTTTGGAATCCGCGCTGGCCAGCTTATTCACTTGCAGCCTATCACCAATATCATGGCGGAAAAGGCCCCCCGGGGGGTCCCCAAAAGCCAGATTTTTTGATGGCTGAGTTGGGGCCGCCTGCCTGGTGTTCCTGCCTAGCCTTGAACGGGTGGAAGCAAGGTGCGCGCTACAACCGTGCCACGC
>JAUVDD010000136.1 GCA_030595525.1 Puniceicoccales bacterium | reverse complement strand
CAGTGCACCCAGCAAACTTGTATTTACCCGCCTTGACAGCTCCATGGATTCAGAAACGTCAGCAAAGCTGACATTAGGACTGTTCGTGAGGTAAGCTCCAATCAGGGAGCGCAAATCCGCCCGGGACTTGCGACGGATTGACGAGTTCGGGGCAATCTTGTGCCACAAGTTCCATACCAGATCATCAATACTGAGTACAGCGTCCAGAAGATGCACAAGTAACCGAAGAACACGTGAAGAATTGATTTGTGCACCAGGCTTGAGTTTGAGCTTCCGAATCACATCCGGACCAAGATCAATGACTTCTTCCGCTTCATCAGTTTGACTTTCTTTGGAAGCACTGATCCCAGCAGCTTCAAGCCTCTTCAGAACCGTCTCTTTTTCCTCTCCTGAGGCATCTTTCAACAGGTTTAGCAATTGGCTGCAGGCATCATCAACCGTTGCGGGTCCTGAAGTTTCCTTTACCACAGTTGTCGTTGTAGCTGCACGGCCAGGAAAGTATCGTTGAAGGGCATCCAAACAAGCAGCCTTGTCACTTGATGACACTTGTTCTAAACTCCTGGAAACTTCTTCACGAAGATAGTCCTGACGCACGGCCTTTTCTTCTTCTGCCCAGTTGGACTGAATCATGCGTAAGCGCTGAGCAACGCCTGCAGCCCAATGGTTAGGATTGCCGATAGACATATTATGATAAATTTACGTTAGAGAGATTGTTTGCCAATTCCCATCCCAAAGGAGGCACGGGAACTTGGTAAAAAAATGATTGATGAGTCATACCGTGTCGAGTCTTAAGTAGATTTCCTCATTTTGGAGGGAAGAGATCCTCCGCGAACTGGGAATCCAGGACAATCCTGGCCAACATGGCACCAGGCGTATTCTGCGGCAGATCAAAGGCCAAACGAAAACCGACATCAGCAAAGCCCGATTTAGCTGAGTCCAAAGCAACAGGGTAAGGCGTGGCGGGAATAACTTCAGCCGGAGACAAGGCAGAGGCACCCATGACAAAGTACTGGTCACTTTCAGCATCATATGCGTATTCGGCCACATTGCCAACCAAGTGCAGGAATGGAACTTCTTCCTTGCTCTCATAAACTTCTGAGAACCAGAGATTCTCATCATCGTATGTTACTGCAGCCTCAGCGGAACCCGCTCTTTCAACCGTCAGTCCATCTGGAATGAAGATGCCATTCTCCGGCCATGGTGGATCACTGGAGAGCATCGTTGAATTTGTAGTTGAAATATGAGTGCGATGATTCAACCAGGTTTGGTCACGTCTATTCCATCCCGGGAAGTTGTTTGGTACGGATTTTAAAATGGTTTCATATTCGGTGGGACGCAACAATCGGCAGTTTAATGATTGAGCAATAGCTTGTGATAACTGTGGTGAAACATATTGCATCGGGTGTTCATCCACTGGTTTTGAATTCCTGGGAGGCGTTGCATAATGTTTCAATTCCCAACGCGGTGAAAGACTGAGCCAATTAAACACCAGATCAGGTTGACCGTCGAAATCTGTCAGCCAGGTCTGTGGTCCCTGGCGACTCTCCACCCCAGCCTGGTTGGCAGTTATTTCCTCACGCACCTGGTCAAGGAATTCAGGGTAATCCATGTACCATTGAACGACCATACCAACAGGCACTTCGATTGTACAAACATAGGTCAAGTTGCCTGAGCCGTCATCGACTGATCGGAACGACAAATCAAATTGTTCCCACCTGTAGGTGACTACGCCTTCATCACTGATCGGGAGCAATTCCCATCCATCAAGACTCCCGAGAGCCACCCTGGAAAGGTCCACTTCTTCAGTGACTTCATCTGGATTGATACTTTGGACACGCTCCTTGAATGATTGGATAAATTCCAGTTCACTCCCTGCAAAAGATTCATTCAGGGTTTCCAACATTGATTCCTTCCAGGCAAGCACGGAGGCCCCGCCTGCTGTGAACATCGAACGGTCACCTGAGAGAAATTCCCGCTGTTCCAGAAGAAAGTGAATGAATCTGGCATTTTCAGATAATCCACTAATGTCGCCCTCAAAAACGGAACGAACCGTAAGTGCGCTGCGAAGGACTTCAAAATCACTGGCCGAACTCGCACCCCTTGCCCATAAATCTGCCCCATTCAAAACAGGATGCAGCTCATCCGGTAATTGCCCACGGAAGTTTTCAAACAGGCTGGTCCATTCAGCCCACTGGTCTGAAGTAGTCGGAACGATTCCCAGCGCCAGCAGGCGGTTCCATGCCGTCCACTTGTTTCCCATGGCAATGCGTCTGTCACCAATGATGGAAAATAGTTGGTCCGAAGATTCCAATGATCTTGTTGCTGCAATCTTCACCAAGGTATCCAACACAGGGACATCATCGGGATTGGCACCAATTCTACTTATCCATCCATCAGAGGAAATAATTTCCTTATCAATAAATTCATAAAACGCCTGACTCGGAGGAGTCGGTGCCACCATCTCCCTTCCATACTGGAAAAAGTTGGCGCTGAATTCACTGGCTGAAGCCAGTTGGGAATTATAGCGTTCGGAGATAGCCGTGACTGCTTGACTGTTCAGGAAAGCCTGTAATTCAAGATCAGCAGCCTTTAAGATTGCGGGCATCTCAGACAAGATTGAGCGAAGACTTTCCTGATGAAGTCCTTGAATGTACGGTTCCAGACGAAAGTCCATTTCAGCCGAACGCACGTCCCCTGACAATTGAGGAGCAGGAAGAGCCTGATCCACTCCTATTAACAAATCCCGGAAATGACTAAGCTTGAGATCGAGTTCATACATCTCAGCTTGCCTGCCCTTTAAGCTGGTAACCGATTCCTTTTCGATAATCGAATTGCGGTTTCTGGTCCACGATTCAGCAACAATTGAACTAATGGGCAGCTGTTCAGATTTCCACTTCTGCAACCACTCAGCGGGATCAATGATGTTCTTGCTGATAAGTTCACTGACGCGCTTATTCAGTTCTTCGAGATTATTTTTCTGATTTCTTAAGGCTTCATTCAACCTTGTAAGTTCTTTCTGTATGGCTGGAATACTGGCAATCCCATCAAGTGCTCCATTTAGCACGTTTAACTCTTCAGAAAAAGCATTAGCATCGTTATTCAATCCGTAATTGGAGAGCTGGCTGATCTTTGACTGGATCTGATCCATAGCCCCAGAAATCAGCGGATTCTCGGTTTCCCGGGGATCTGGAATCCGTCGAAACTCACCCATTAATTTCACCCAGTTTTCAATATCCGCTATGCCAGTGAGTTGCGCCTCTCCCTGATTTAGTGACTCCAGGAAGAGATCGTAGGCATATTGGTTGGTCCAGTCTGGAATCTCTATGATTTCCTGAATGGGACGAAGAATGCCCATTTGATCAGATATCCTGTTCATGAAATTGCTCAGGGATATATCCGATTCCTGTAATTGGGCCAATTGCCACTGCGGTATTTGCTTAAGATATGGATCATTTAGGGATCTCAGAGACTCATGCAGGGCATTTATTTCCGACCAGGAGGACATGACGTCGTTAGCCAGAGATCTGGACTCTGTGATATCCATTAATTGATCAAACAAACGATCATCATATTGGAAATTACCAGCCATGTTTTCCAATTCACTTGCAGGACCTTCCAATCCAAGACCACGGAGCTTGCCCACTTGTTCCAGAACATCCTGCCTGACCGGCCAAGCTTCAAGGGCCTTTTCAAACTCCAGTAAAAACCGATAGGCATCCGTCACTCTTCTTTGGAATCTTCGATCCACATTCAGCGCCTCGGGAAAAACAGTCGGATCAGAAGGTAAAAGCATCTGGAAGGCTTCTGCTGGGATAATCGCTTCTCCTCGTTTCTTGATCAGGCCGGCGATCGTTTCTGATAGATATGGATCACCTTCAATCATGGAACGACGCCTTTGAAAGGAACTGGCGAAATCCTTCAACCAGTCTTCATAGGCACTCACATAGTCGACATACTGGTCGGTTATTGCCAGGTCGATTGGCTCAGGACGGCTCTTGATAAATAAGAAACTACCAACCGCCAGTGCCGAAATGGCTGCTGCCGCAGCGATGAAAATGGGTTTTGAAGATTTTTGCTTAACCTTAGCAAATTTATTGAGCTCATCCCTTAATGCTCCCAATCCCTCTGTCTGGAACCTGCCGGTTGGATTCAGCAGTTCTGAGCAAAGGTCTTTCCACTGTTGTTCCTGGTTCCCAAGCCGCGGCCACTCAGCGTGAGCGGGTACATTACGCATGCTCTGGTTCACGCTGGAGGTACGGGAAGCCAACATGAAGATCAACTCCCCCAGACCCCGAAGATCAGGGTTCTTGTAGAGCGAGGTATCGATCAGTTCAACCGGAGACAATTCGTTTAGTCTCAACTTGCGGTTGCTGATTGCGCCAGACCCCTCCATGAGGATTTTCGAGGGCTTAAGATTCCCATGACATCTGGAGTTGTGTTTCTCCAAGTCTTCGAGCGCATTTAAAACTGATTCCAGGACAGCATTTAAAAGCATGCCGTCGGCGGCAATCGTTCCCAACCCACGGGCTAATGTTTCCTTATATATAGGCGTGACGATATAATGTCCTGATTCATCCGATCCAGAATCGAGAATCTGCACCCAGGTTTTCGGACACTTGCCGGCCAACTCACCTTGTAGATTGGCCGATTCAAGAAAAAGATGTCCTATATCTTCAGAATAATCACTTTCTGAAAGACGTCTCCAAACTTTAAGGCAAACAGGATTGCCCGAAGGCTTGGATTCGTGTCTGGCACTGTAAATACTTACGTGAGCACCGCCGGACAACTCGCTCTCAATCGTATAATTGCCTATCTTCTCCACACGCTAAAAAAGGACCTAATTCCCCTGAAAACCGACTTATTCTGCCTTTGGAGCCGGAATCAGAATGATGCCGGTAGGCGTTACTTGAATCGATACGACAGGAGGTGACTTATCCCATTTGTCAGATGATAATGGAACACTTTGACGCCTTAAATCGATCCCACCCATGGGGATTGTATAGCCTGGTAAATCGGCAATAACCATAATGTGCGTGGAACCTTTGGCATTCCACTGTTGCCAAATTGGATGTGTTACCGGCAGCGCCTGTACTTCATTCTCCCCTGCACCGAAATTCAGGGTTACTTTGGGTGAAGATGCCCTGAACATGTCTCCGGCGGAGAAATAATCATCGATGGGTTTGGCATTCCAGGCAGCAAGCTCGGAATTGTTGACACCCACCAGATCCACCTGGATGGAAGCACCCTTATAAGCAGAGGCAACTGAAGCCGAGAAACCGGGCTTGAGTATAACTGTTTGACATCCCGCAAGCAGTAAAACGGCCATC
>JAUVDD010000319.1 GCA_030595525.1 Puniceicoccales bacterium | reverse complement strand
ATCTGACGGCGGGTTTCCAGCAGGCCCTGCTCAAAACGAAAAATTTCCTCTTCCTTTTTCTCCGCTGTGACACTGTATTGGGGGATTTCCACCTCCCCATGATGAAAACAAAAAAGTGGTCCACGAACCACTCCCGGTGATCCCGGGATTCCAGCAAAAAACTTCTCCTGTGTCGTTGTTTTTACCATCAATGATTCAATAAGCGCTAAAGGGTTCACCTGCAGGCATGGAAAGCAAGACCTTATTTTATACAGGTTTCCTGTATCCAATAAGACCGGCCCCATGCCTTGGCCAACTCCTCCTGCAGGATAGTCTTATCAAATCCCGGATCATACGGAAAGACAAAACAAGCACTTCCACTACCACTAAGTCGGGCATCCAATCCATATTTCTCTCTCAGGCGCTCCAAAACAATGGCCAGACTCGGCATCCAATCCTCCAATAACCGTTCGAAGTCGTTACATTTGGGAGGTAACTGGCCTTCACCGTTTTCCCACTTAAGAATCAATTCCCGAACCCGTTCAGGCGATTGATAAAACTTCCCTCTGGCCAATCTTCCGTAAGCTTCAGCCGTATTTATCGAAAAGCTGGGTTTAAACAAAATCACCCGTTTGCCACAGAAACGATTTGCCAGCGATTTATCCAATTCAGTGATCCGCTCCCCCCTTCCCTCCATTATGACAGGGTTATCATTGAGGAATAATGGACAGTCACTGCCAATTTCAGCCGCCATACTGGCCCAATCCAATCCTTCGGCAGATTCACCAAATATCTTCTGTATACCGTGGAATACTGTCACCGCGTTGCTACTGCCACCTCCCAGGCCTGCACCCACCGGTATTAACTTTTTCAAACGAATTGTGAATTGCCCAATGTCCATAGCAGTTCTTGCGCGGAAGATCTGCAAAGCCTGCCACAAGGTGTTTTCCTTCTCCGGCAAATCAACATTCTCGAACAGAATGCGATCCTCAGCGGATTCATCCGGATTCCATTCGAACACCATCCGGTCACCAAACTCCGTCTGGGTAACCACACTATGCAAGGCGTGAAACCCATCAGGCTGTTTACCCAGTATAGCCAGCGATAGATTTATTTTCGCCGGGGATATCAGCTCAATAGTGCGACCTGCTGGAACCATCAATTCGAGATTTGCTTTCAGAAATGAACAAGTCAAAGCTATTGGAATGAAGCATGTAGCAATTCTGCTGGCCGGAGGTTCAGGATCACGTATGGGTTCCTCGGTAGATGACAAAGTCCTTGTTCAGATCCACGAGCGCCCGGTCTTTGCCTACGTGTTGCAAGCCTTTCTCGATAGCGCCACTCAGGATGCGCTGGTGATCGTGGCCCGGGACAATCAGCAGCGCAAAAAGCTCGCTGCTATCGTCAAAAAGGAAATCCCCGACTTTCCTGTTTTCTTCACCCTGGGAGGAAATGAGCGCCAAGATTCTGTACAAGCCGGACTGGACATTCTCCCCTCGGATACTGAATGGGTCATGATTCATGATTGTGCCCGACCTGCAGTCACCCCAATGGCCATTCAAGCCCTGAGTAAGACAATGAAGGCACTGAATTGTGCTGTTTCGCTGGCCCATCGTGTTACCGACACGATCCGCTCGTTCGAGGAATCACCACTGAACGCACCTATTATAGGTCAACTGTTGGACCGTAGAAAATTATGGAGCATGGAGACTCCACAGGCATTCCCGCGGAACCTCATCGATGAAGCTCACGCCAATTTAAAGCAACCGGTCACCGATGACCTCGCAGCCGTCGAAGCAATGGGAAAACCCGTTGCCTTGGTTGAATCAACTAAACCCAATCCCAAAATAACCCGTTCAGCTGACTTATTCCTCCTTGAAAGCCTACTTGCACCATCAATCATGAAAGACGAATCAAGCGCCATCACCCGTGTCGGACTCGGATATGACATTCACCAGTTAAGGAAGGGATTACGACTCGTGCTGGGAGGAGTTCAAATTCCTTCAGAAGTCGGTCTTGTTGGCCATTCAGATGCGGATGTCTTGAGCCATGCCATTGCAGATGCCATCCTTGGTGCGTGCGGATTACCCGACATTGGGCACTACTTCCCAAACACCGACCCCGCAATTGCAGGAATATCTTCCCTGGAAATCATCAAGAGGGCCCACTTGGAGGCAAAGAATGTCGGACTGGTCCTGGTCAACGTAGATGCCACCCTGATTGCTGAACAGCCTAAGATATCGCCCTACATCGCCGAAATGAAGGCCGCTTTGGGAAATGTGCTGAAGCTCGATCCATCAGATATCGGCATCAAGGCAACCACCCAGGAAAAAATCGGTGCCCTGGGAGCTGGTGATGGGATTGCTGCTCACGCGGTCGCCACTCTCAGTGGGATCCGCAAAAGTTGAGTTTATCCGAAGATCTCGTCTTCCGAGAAAAATCGCTTGATCTCCGCGGCAGCGTTTTCGGCACCATCCGATGCGTGAATGACATTCCGCATCATGTCGGTTCCATAATTCCCCCGGATTGTTCCACCTGGTGCAAGCAGTGAATTTGTCGGACCAATCAAATGTCGTCCGTGATCTATCGCAGATTCACCTTCCAAAACCATCACAAGAACTGAACGGGAACTCATAAACTCCTCAATCCGTGGAAAGAAGGGTTCATCAGCAATATGAGAGTAATGCTCCTTTAAAATAGCGCTGTTCAGCATCATCATCTTGGATGCAATGATGTTGAATCCAGCATCTTCGAAGCGGGTAATAATGACTCCCACTTTCCGCTTTTCAAAAGCGTCTGGTTTAAGAATAATAACTGTCTTTTCCATATTTTATCTTCTAATTGGGCTTATCAGTAGAAACGACTTGGCCTCTGGCAAGTATAAAGGAGACTGCTTTCTCAACCATAATGAATAGTAAAATCGCAACCACCGCACTATTAGAACAGCTTGGGTCCGACCAGGTTGTCACTGACAGTGAAGAACTCTACAAGGTCTCGATGGATAACTTGCGGTACAGTCGGATGCCCTCTGCCTGTATTCGGCCTGCAGATGAGGAAGGAGTTGCTGCAGTCCTGAGACTGGCAAACAAGCACAAGATGCCTCTGACCGCACGCGGAGCAGGGTCTGCCACCACAGGTGC
>JAUVDD010000275.1 GCA_030595525.1 Puniceicoccales bacterium | reverse complement strand
GATTGCAGGAACTTGAGAACCTCGACTGTTTCCGCTTTGTTCAGCGCCTTATCATTCCCTCCAAATAATTCAACAAGATGGCCTGCGAACTCAATTTGAAGAGGTGGTGTTACGTTCTTTTGTGCTGCTACGGCAGAACTTACCAAACTCACCAGTATAGTTATTGTGAAAAATAACCTTTTCATAGACTGTTCCTCCTTAGGTTAATATGCGTTCCTCCCACGAACAGCTTTGCTACTACCACAAATTCGCCAGAAAAGCGATACTGTTCATATATTTAATGCGCGAAAACCTCTCAAAAACCGCAATAAATCTTCGTTTTTTCAATTAAACAGGTGGATTACAGGAATTCCTACCTGATTTGATGAGAAAAGAATGATATTTCGCTGATTGGCTCTTGGATTATTGTCCCATTGACTGTCCCGCGATTCTTCCGGTCGTCCATGCTGCCTGAAAGTTGAAACCACCGGTTATGCCGTCTAAATCGAGACATTCTCCGGCAAAGTGAAGTCCGGGGACGATTTTGCTCTCCATCCTCCGGAAATCAACCTCCTTGAGCCGAATTCCTCCACAAGTAACAAATTCTTCCTTGTTTGTGGTCTTTCCCTGAATTTGGAACCGGGCATCCGTCAGTTCACTGACCAATACATCTTCGGAATTCCTCGGTATTTGAGCCCATCGGGTATCGGGGTCGATTCCGGCAGTCTCAATCAATCGCTCCCATAAACGCCGGGAAATCCCTCCGATTACCCGGTTTCTAACGAGTGATTTACCGTAGTAGCGACGATATTCCGCAACGATGTCCCGTACTTGAGGTGCTGAAACATCTCCCAACCAATTGATCGAGATCATGAATTGATAAGCTTCTTTTTGAAACCGTCTCGCCTCCCAGGCGGAAAGCCTTAAAATGGCAGGACCGCTTAATCCGCGATGGGTAATAAGGATGGGACCTTGCTGAACTGAGCTTTCCGGGAGTGCCCTGACACTGACTTTATCGATGGAAATACCGGATAGCCCTTCCAGGCGGTCATCAGTTGAATTGAAGGCAAAGAGCGATGGAGCCAATGGTTCGATTGTGTGCCCAAGCGTTTCAATCTGACTGGCCAAAGGGGAACTCTTGAGGGAACCGCAACTCAAGCAGAGTTTGTCCGCCTTAATAGTTCGGCCATTCGTCATCGCTAGATGAAATCCTCCCTCTGGCAGTGGAGAAATTGCCTCCATCCCAATTTCCTTATGAACGCTGATTCCTGCGGCACTGGCCTCTGCTTGGAAGCAATCGATGATGGTTTGTGAATCATCGGTTGTCGGGAACATGCGCCCGTCTGGTTCAGTCTTGAGGAGCACTTCGCGCTGTTCAAACCAGTTGATAGTATCCTCCGGTTGCCAGCGGTGGAAAGCACTCCTGAGCTCCCTGGACCCTCTGGGGTAGTTAGTGGCGAGCTCGGCGGGATCAAAACAGCTATGGGTGACGTTGCAGCGTCCGCCCCCCGAAACCTTTACCTTTCTAAGGCAGGAAGTACCGCTCTCATAAATCGATATCTGAGCATCCGGATTCTCTTCTGCTGCAGAGATGGCTGTGAAAAACCCAGCGGCTCCTCCACCAATTACTACCAGCTGTTGCTTTAGTTCGCCCATACAACCAGATGACATGTGAAGTTATGCGATCTGGCAAGTATGGGTTGAGAAGTCCTTCCTGTTTGGAACTGAGTAATAATGGTTGTAATCAGGGATATTGCAAATTAGGAACACGGCTGAACTTCGAGGAAAATTTATGAAAACACTAATTGGTATATCACTCGTAATTTTTGGTTTCGCACCGATGCTCCTTGCCAAACCGGTCACATGGAATCTTTGGCCGGGCGAAGCACCCAGTGAAAAAGGTGAGATACCTCCTGAATATGACAAAACGGGACCTGATGGCAATCTGGTTGCAGGTAAGCGGGTCATTCGATTGACGAATGTTTCCATTCCAACGATGACCTTTTACAAGGCTAGGCCTGCGAAAAACACTGGAACCACGATCGTAATCGCACCCGGTGGCGGGTTCAATATCCTGGCCTACGATCTGGAGGGTACTGAAGTAGCTGAGTGGTTGAATTCGATCGGCGTGAATGCGGCCGTGTTGAAATATCGTGTCCCTGCCAGAGATCCTGAGAAACGCTGGCTGGTTGCCGTACAGGATGCACAAAGGGCAATGAGTATGATCAGAAGCAAAGCTGGGAGGCTGGATATCGATCCGGACAAGATCGGGCTGATGGGCTTCTCTGCCGGAGCTTCCACGGCAAGCATTACCACATTAGCGAACCATAGGTTTTACGATCCTGTTGATAAGATGGATAATGTGGATTTCCGTCCAAACTTTGCCATGCCGATTTACGGAGGCGGGATCATTCCGGATGAATGCACAATCAACGAGAATGCCCCTCCTTTCTTTTTGACCATTGCGCATGATGACAAGGATCGGTCCATTGATGTGGCAGAGTTTTATGTGGCCCTGAAAAAAGCCGGTGTTTCGGCAGAGCTCCATATCTACGAGCGTGGTGGTCATGGATATGGTTTGCGGAGAACGGAAGTGCCCGTAACCAGTTGGTCGGACCGTCTCAAGGATTGGTTGCAGCAACTTGGCTTGCTTGAGCAATAATATCAATAATCGGTCCGGTTCCCCCGGCGCCAACGGGCGGTTTTGAATTGCAGTTATAAAAAGCTGGTTGTATTTCGGTCTGCATGAAATTCCCGCTTCTTATTGTCTTATCTTTATACGTGGTCGTTGTTGGAGAATTATTTTCTCAGGGAGATTCAGCTCGCGACTGGATGGACCTGTATGAACCCATCTCAGATCAGGAATTGCCATACCGCCTGATGAAGCCGGCTGGATTCGACTCAAGCCAGCAGTACCCGGTTATTGTATCCCTGCATGGCGGGGGTGGAAAAGGGACAGATAATCGAAAGCAATTAAAAGTATGGAACCAGCACCTTGCAGAGCCGCAACTACGATCGGACTACCCCTGTTATGTTCTGGCCCCACAAGCAGAAGGATTATGGGACGAGTCACATTTGAAGGGAATCAAAAGAGTTATCGCTTCACTGCCTTCTGTGGACATGGATCGAATCTACATCATGGGCCATTCAATGGGCGGGCACGGGACTAACATTCTTATTCAGATTGATCGTGAATATTTCGCCGCCGCCGCACCTTCAGCCGGAACAGGTTTGAGTGATACTGAACCGTTCATCGATGCATCCCTGATAAAGGACATTCCCATATGGGCGTTCCACGGCGACCAGGACAAGGTTTGCCCATACGCTCGTGGGAAAGAGCTCTTCGAGGAAATGAAAGCCTTGGGTGGAAACATGAAATTGACGTCTTGGGAAGGTGATGGACACGGCATTTCTGATAAAATCATTCCCGGTGGTGAT
>JAUVDD010000257.1 GCA_030595525.1 Puniceicoccales bacterium | reverse complement strand
CCGTGGGCATTCCCCATGTCCAAATGCATGAACATTGTATTGGGATCCGTATCATGGATCCAGAATTTATCAATATAGCCGGACATTCCCGGTCCAAACGGTTGCCATTGGACATGTGGATTGGATTCCACTCGAGCAGATCTCAGGTCGTCAAAGTAATCCCCGTTTGCGATGATACCGCCTGACAGGAGTAATAGAAATATGTGCTTATTCTTAAACATGGAATACTAATTCTTCCAATTTGAATTCAAATTTGTAGTATAATCCGCATGAAACGATCTCTCACAATTCCACTCATTTCAACCTTTCTCTTGTTGATTCCTTTTCAACTCAACGCCGGAAATAAACCCGAGCAACTGGAATGGCTCAAAGATGCCGGATTCGGACTCTTCATTCACTGGAGCGTAGACAGCCAACTCGGAGTGGTGATCAGTCACTCTGTAGTTGGTGCATCAGAAGACTATACAAATACTTTCTTTAATGAGCTGCCAAAGACTTTCGATCCAAAGCAGTTCGATGCACAGGAATGGGCCCATCTCGCTAAATTGTGCGGATTCAAGTATGTCGTTTTTACGGCCAAGCATCACTCCGGATTTTGTATGTGGAATTCTGATACAACAGATTTCGATATAGCATCTACTCCTTTCAAGAAGGATGTCGTAAAAGAAATTGCTGAGGCATTTCGATCGGTCGGTATCAAGGTCGGATTGTATTTTTCTCCCGATGATTTTCATGTCCTCTGGAAACAGGGAACACTGATCAGTCGCCTTCGACCGGAAGCATTGCCGGAAAATAATCCTGAATTGATGGAGATTAACAAGCGGCAGGTTGAGGAACTGTTCACAAGGTATGGGAAAATTGATGTATTCTTCATTGACGGTCCCAAGGGCCACACGGCAGGCGGCTTGGCTGATCTTGTGTGGTCCCTGCAGCCGGAATGCCTGATCACTCGAGGCGCGATGAAGACTCCTGAAATTAGCGCGTCAACGGGTCAAAGCTTACCAGAAGAAGTTCTTAACGAGCCATGGGAGGCTAACTTCACAATGGGAACTGCCTGGCATTATAAGCCAACAAATGAAACATACTTTCCCGGCAGGCAGTGGATTCAGAACTTGATAGAGACCCGAGCCAAGGGAGGTACAATGCTGTTGAACATCGGTCCAAAACCAAATGGCCAGATTCCTATCGAGCAAGAGAATATCCTTAGGGAAATTGCTGCATGGATGACCATCAACAATGAAGCAATTTACAACATCCGCCCTTGGCACGTGATCAAGGAAGGAAACATTTGGTATACTAAAAGTGCGACGGAGGATACCGTCTACGCATTCATCTGTCAGGAAAATCCATGGCCCTATCGCGAAGAGAAAACGATTCTGTTGAAGGAGATTCAGGCCACGAGAAACACAAAAGTTTCTGTCCTTGGACAAAATGATCTCGTTCTTGAATATCAGCCCGATATTGTTCCAAAATCCTCATGGAAGAAAACCCGGGACGGCCTCCAAATCACAGCGACTCGTGCCCAACGTATTTATAATGATCGCATGTGGCCAAATCCTGTGGTCCTGAAGATCACTCATGCGCGACCAGTTGACTGATTGTTTCAATTCCAGAATTTGAGAATGGTAAACTTTATAGTTATTACCAAACTGAGCTCAAATGAAACTGGTTATGAGACGTAAAATACCCCTGTTCCAAACACTATTAGTCACCTTGGGTCTGCTTCTTTCGATCTCCGTTTTGGCGAAGTCGACCCAACCCAACATCCTGTTTTGCCTGGCAGATGACTGGGGGTGGCCACACGCCGGTGCTTATGGCGACGAGGGCGTAAAGACTCCTTCCTTCGATCGCATCGCCAAGGACGGCGCATTATTCAATCACACCTATGTCTCCAGTCCTTCCTGCACGCCCTGCCGCAACGCCTTTGTCACTGGTAAATACCACTGGCAGCTAGGATCGGGTGCGAATCTGTGGAGCACCCTTCCTGTCGAGCATGAGAGCTTCATTCACTTGCTGCGGGACAACGGATACGTGACCGGGCACAATAAGAAGAAGACATGGGGGCCCGGAAATATCGACTCGTGGCAGGAGCACCATGGTGCACACCCAGCTACCGATGGTTACCGGTCCATTAATGAATTTCTGACACAAACAGATGCCGGTGAAAAACCGTTCTTTTTCTGGATGGGCACTTCCGATCCCCATCGGAGCTACAAGAAGGATTCCGGGAAGGAAAGTGGGATAGATCCCACAAAAGTCCATATGTTCGAGCACTATCCCGACTCGGAAGTTATCAGGAATGATGTCGCTGACTACTATTTCGAGGTACAGCGATGGGACACGCTTGTTGGTTCGGCTCTGGAGGAGCTCGAAAAACGTGGCCTGCTCGAAAACACCATTGTCATCATGACAGGCGATCATGGAATGCCGTTTCCCAGGGGAAAAGGAAATCTCTACGATTCCGGAGTTCGGGTACCATTCGCGGTTTCCTGGCCAGATGGAATGAAAGGCAATCGTCACATCGACGATTTTATTTCCTTTGTTGATATTGCTCCTACCTTATTGGAAATCTCCGGCACACCAATTTTGCCAGAGATGACAGGCAAGAGCTTCGCGAAGCTCCTCAGGTCAAAGAAGTCGGGCATTCTCGATGCGAATCGTCGGCCAAATATTGTTTTCGGAAAGGAACGGCACGTTCCTGCCCAGGAGAAACCCAATATGGGCGGCTATCCTTCACGTGGTTTACGCAATCGGGATTTCCTGTTTATCCGCAACTACCAGCCCGATCTCTGGCCAATGGGAACTGGCGATACAAGTAAAGCCAATCGAGAAGGACAGTGGTTTGCCGATTGTGATGCTTCACCCACCAAGGATTACATTGTAGAGAACAAGGATAAGGACGAAATGCATAAAAGGGCCTTCGAGCTATGTTTCGAGAAACGGCCAGCTGAAGAGTTGTATGATCTCAGCAAGGATCCCTGTCAGCTTAACAATCTGGCTAGTGATCCTGAATACAGGGAAGTTCTGGCTACCATGCGTTCCACATTACAAAAACGTCAAAAGGAACTTAATGACCCTCGGGCAAATAATCCAGATTACAAGGAATTCGATAAGCATCCATACCTCGGAGGTGGAGGCGGTAGGAAGAAGAAATAGTGAAGCCAGTTTACTTGTGCAGTTTGCTTTGTTTCTTAGTCGGATGTCTTAATGTACACGAAGATACGGAATCCGGTGGGAAACCCAATGTGCTAAAGTATGCTATTGAGGTGCTCCATCCAAGCTTCTCGGCGAACACACACCAGAAGGAAGAATTGCTAGTTTATGTTGATAAGAACAACAATGTCCTCTCTTACGAAATGGAAGTCGAATCTGTCGTTTGTCTGGACACCAAGTGCGAGATCATTCCGGTCCGGTTGAGATGGAATCCTATTGGCGGTTATGAATCATTTGAGCTTCCCGGCAAAGGTCAGCATCTCACCAAAACCGGTCATGAACCTTTCACCGAGGAAGATTACAAGAAACTGCACACTATTCTGGGGGATCAGCGCTCCTTC
>JAUVDD010000019.1 GCA_030595525.1 Puniceicoccales bacterium | reverse complement strand
GGATTGCTGTTTACCAGGACGACCCGGTACCCTTCTTCCCTCAATGCTTTACAAGCTTGAGTGCCACTATAATCAAATTCGCAGGCCTGACCAATTACTATTGGTCCAGATCCGATAATGAGGATGCTTTCAATGTCCGGTCTCTTGGGCATTAAAAAGGGAAATAAGCGGCGGCATACTAAGGCACGCAAGACCTATTTTGAAATTCTGTGCAAATACTTCAGTTCATCCAGAAATAGTGAACAAATTATCACATTTTTCTTGCCTGAATTTTGTTAAACACTCAAATTGCAATAAATTTATAAGCAACCCAATTTCTAGAATCATGGCACGTAGTACATCTAAATCCACAAGTTCACCACCATCAGGCACCAACGCTCTCGATTTTGCCCTTTCCGCCATCAACAAGCAGTTTGGCGATGGAGCCATCATGCGTCTGGGTGAAGCCCATATGCAGAATATCCCTGTCATCCCCACAGGTTGTCCGTCAATTGATCTGGCACTCGGTGTCGGTGGTCTTCCACGTGGCCGAATTAGTGAAATTTATGGTCCTGAGTCATCGGGCAAGACAACTCTTTGTCTGGCCCTCATTGCTCAAGCGCAGAAAGCTGGAGGAAATGCCGTGTTCGTCGATGTTGAACATGCCCTGGATCCCCGATATGCACGTATTGTCGGTGTAGACACTGATAACCTGATGGTTGCCCAGCCGGAAAGCGGTGAGGATGCTCTCAATATTACTGAGACTTTGATCCGCAGTGGTGCCATCGACATCATCGTTATCGACTCGGTGGCCGCCCTTGTATCCAAGAACGAGCTGGATGGTCAGTTTGGCGACAGCACTATTGGATTGCAGGCCCGAATGATGAGCCAGGCCATGCGCCGTTTAACTGCGGCCATCAACCGGACACAGTGTGTTTGCCTGTTCACCAATCAAATTCGTGAGAAGATCGGCGTGATGTTTGGTAGTCCGGAAACCCAGCCGGGCGGTCGGGCGCTTAAGTTCTTTGCATCCATCCGATTGGACATTCGTCGAATTGGTGCCATCAAAGACACAAGCGGAGCGGTCAAGGGGAACCGAACCCGCGTGAAGGTCGTTAAAAACAAGGTAGCTCCACCCTTCACCGAATGTGAGTTCGACATCATGTACAACGAAGGTATTTCCCGGACAGGATCTGTTCTGGATCTCGGTTTGGAGCACAAGATTCTGGAAAAGAAAGGATCCTGGATATCCTACGAGGGCAGTCTCGTTGGTCAGGGTCGTGAAGCCGTCAAGCAGTACCTTAAGGAGAACCCGGATGTCGTTAAGAAGATCACCAGGGAGATCTATTCCAAGGTCAAGGTTGTCGGCGGCAGTGCCCTCGGCCACCTTGAAGATGAGGCCTCTGCAGCGGCAGAATCCTGAAATAAGCATCTTTCTGACATTTCAGACTTGCACCACCGGTTAAAACCATCAGGTTTTCCCGCTTAACCTAATTTTCTGATGGCAAGAGAACACATTATATTGGAATGCACCGAAGCGCGCAAAGAAGGCAAATCGCCGTCGCGCTATAACTCCTCACGTAACAAGAAGCTGCAACAAGGCCGAGTTGAAAAGAACAAGTACAACCCGAGTCTGCGTCGCCATACACTTCATCGCGAGATCAAGTAAGCTGTTACAACAACTTTAAATGCGAAAGCCCCGTCTATACGTCGGGGCTTTTTTGTTTTCTAAAAAAACCCTCATCCAGAATTCCGGATGAGGGTGAAATTTTTCACCTAAAAGAATCCTATGGATTGGCATCCAATTGGTTCTTAACGTGTTCCGGTTCGAAGAATCCGTGCAACTGACGGATCCGGGTCGGGTGACGCATCTTCCGCAATGCCTTGGCTTCAATCTGTCTGATACGTTCACGAGTCACGTTAAACTGACGCCCAACTTCCTCCAAAGTCCGGCTGTATCCATCAACAAGACCGAAACGCAAACTCAGGACACGGCGCTCACGATCAGTCAGTGAATCCAACACATCCATGATCTTTTCCCTCAGCAGGGAATAAGCGGTCATGTCGTATGGATTGTCTGCTCCCTTGTCCTCGATAAAGTCACCAAAATTCGTGTCATCGCTGTCACCCACTGGACTTTGCAAGGATATCGGTTGTTGAGCCATCTTCATGATTTGCTGAACACGTTCAACAGGAAGGTCCATTTCGTCGGCGACTTCCTCTGCTGTAGGCTCGTGCCCAAGCTCCTGAAGGAGCTGCTTCTGAACCTGCATTACCTTGTTCAAGGTTTCGATCATGTGGACAGGAATCCGGATAGTCCGGGCCTGATCAGCAATCGAACGGGTGATTGCCTGTCGAATCCACCAAGTTGCATAAGTACTGAACTTATATCCCCGGCGGTATTCAAACTTCTCAACAGCCTTCATCAGACCCATGTTCCCTTCCTGAATCAGGTCAAGGAAGCTCAGGCCGCGATTTGTGTATTTCTTGGCAATCGAAATAACCAAACGAAGGTTCGCTTCAACCATCTCAGTCTTGGCGCGGTGTGCTGCACGCATTCCCTTCCGAACTTCCTTCAGAATATCGAGGAATTCCATCGGGTGAACCCTGAGTTGCTTGCGGATCTCTTCAATTCGACGATTCACCTTGTCGATATCAATGGAACGCCCACGGCGGGTTTTTGCCTGTTCGGCAAGTGTCTTGTTTTCAACAACCGTATGAATCTCGCGAATCATTGGCTCGAGAGTCTCAAGGTATTCTTCGAACACCTTCAGCTTGAAACAGAATTTGCGGAAGATTGGTTTCAACTCCGCCTCGTACTTTGAATAACGCGTTCCGGCTTTGCTCTTTTCCGCTTCATTTTTTCCCGCTTCCTTCGCCACCCAAGCCTCGTCGAGCTTCACTTCAATGGCATCGATTTGTTCGATCAATCGAGGTAACAACTTAAAATACTGTTCACGACTCTCAATCTTCTTATCGAGAACAACACGGTCAAAGCGTTCGTCACGGTCGATCAGTTTCTGGGCTAACTCGCGTTGGAATCCTTTCGTGAACGCTATGGAGAACAAGGTATCCATGGCTCGCATTTCGGCCTCTTCAATACGCTTGGAAATAGCAACTTCTTCTTCCCGAGTCAGCAGCGGCACCTGACCCATCTGCTTGAGATACATCCTGACCGGATCATCGAGAATATCGGACTGGGCAGTCCGGACTTCCTCCTCAGTGGTTTCTTCCACGCGCTGCTTATACAGCTCAACTTCTTCGGAATCGATGATGTCGATATCGAGGTTTTCGAGAATGGTAATAACATTCTCAATCTCTGCAGGGGAATCGACGGTTTCCGGTAACTGATCGTTGATGTCCTTGTAGGTTAGATAACCCTGCTCCTTGGAGAGACGGATCAAAGTACGAATCCGATCGTTGACATCACCCGGTTTCGATACGGCTTCAACGGCGCTTGCGCTAGCTTCCTTTGATTTCCGTTTTCCTTTTAAGGCTTTAACAGCCTTCTTGATGGCCGCCTTCTTGTCCAA
Source organism: Puniceicoccales bacterium (assembly GCA_030595525.1). Classification (GTDB taxonomy): domain Bacteria; phylum Verrucomicrobiota; class Verrucomicrobiia; order Opitutales; family Oceanipulchritudinaceae; genus Oceanipulchritudo. The sequence continues at coordinate 9,843 of JAUVDD010000019.1, read as the reverse complement.
TTCTGCCGCCTCTTCAGCAGCCTTTTTTGCTGCAGCGGTCTTCCTGGTGGCCGTTTTCTTTACTGCCGTTTTCTTTGTAACCGCTTTCTTTGTAGCAGTTTTTTTCGCTGCTGTTTTCTTAGCAGTGACCTTCTTGGCGGCTGTTTTTTTCGCTGCCACCTCTTTCTTGGCCACCGGTTTCTTTGTAGCCGGTTTCTTCTTAGCCGCTGCCTTCTTAGCTACGGTCTTTTTGGTGACCGTCTTTTTGGCAACTGCTTTCTTAACCGTCTTTTTAGCGGCTGTTTTCTTAGTGGATTGTTTCTTTGCTGGCATGATGGGTATTGGGAATTGACTGGTTCCACCCGGTTTTCACCGAATAAGTGGATCCTAATCAGTGGAATCGGACAGATAGACACGCGGAAAAGGACCGTTTTGAATAAATAATTTCAATTCTCGGCGTTCCTTCATATGATCGAGTAAATTAGTGGCTTCATCCTTGCTATGACCAAGTTTGAAAATCTCCTTGTTAAGGAAATCGCCTCGTTCCCGGCAAAATCGGCGGACTAATGATGCGAGGGTTTCATTGACAAATGCTTCCATATCGGATCCGGGGCGGTCATCCGTTTCAAAACGTGCCAGACAGGCCCGTTCTTCATCGGTTTCCATCAAGTAATAGATATCACCTGGACTTTCAATGAGATCAACTGTCGTTTGAGCCAGAATGCGGGACAGCAACTTGCCTTCGATTGTATTGGATCTAATCCATTGATGGTCAATGACCTTCGCAAGAGATTCAGCCCACTCCACATTCTTAAGGATGGCCCAAGTTAAGTCGCCTTCGAGGTTTGTCAATGTTTCGGATGAATTTGTTTCACCTTTCTTTCGCACTGGTAAAACAGACGCCTTGCGTGAACTCCTGTTTTGCCGGAAAAAGCGCTCAAAATCCGCCTTGGCGGCGGGCGCAGGTGCACCTGTAGCCTGTACGGCTTCCTCAAAATAACCCTCTCTAACGACTTCGCTCGAGCAATTGGCCAACATCTCAAAAAGACTGTTAAGAACCTTGGCTCTTTTTTCCGGAGAAGGATCCCCGGATCCCAACAAGTACTTACCTGCAAAATAAATGCCGGAAGATGTCTCTAGCTCACCCAATCCAGAACCACCTTTTTTCCTTAGAAAATCATCCGGATCTTCGCCTCTTGGCAGACTATAAACATGGATCTCCAAACCTGTCTTCAAGGCCATCGGAATCACCCTGAGCACCGCCTTCGCCCCTGCGGCATCGTTATCCAGAAGGACATCCAGGCGATCGGTATATCGTTTGACCAGTCCCAGTTGCTCCTCGGTTACAGACGTTCCCTGTGGAGCTACGGCTTCCCTTAACCCGACATCCCAACATCTTAAAGCATCAAGTTGTCCCTCTACCATAAGTGCCCGATTTGCTGAGCTTATAGCATCCTTGGCACGGTCCAGATTGAACAATAATTGGCTTTTCTTGAAAATCGGGGTTTCCGGTGAATTGATGTATTTGGCTTTCCACGAGCCATGATCCTTCGGGGTAACATCAAGCTGCCGGGCCGTGAAGGCTACAACATGGCCCTGATAGTCCCGAATAGGAACCATCAATCTTCCGCGAAAAACGTAGAACCAGCTTTCTGGATTCTGATCGTTCCGGCCCGTGTGAAACAAACCGCATTTTGACAGGGCCTCTGTGCTGAAATCCTTCGACTGGAGAATTTCCATGAGTTTACGACTGGCAGGTGGAGCCAATCCGATACTGAACTCACTCGCCAATTCCAACGAAAAACCGCGGTCCTCCACCCAATATCGTCTGATTTCCTCCGAAATCGCATGATCCGCCATAAACGCTCCATGATAATACTCCCGGGCATAATCATGGATATCCAGTAGTGCCTGACGCACACTTCTGGCTTCCCTATCGGGCTCGGCACCACTTGCGTATTTAACCGGTACATTAAATCGCTCAGCCAACACTTCCACCGATTCCTGAAAATTCAGTTTTTCGGTTTCCTGAATAAACTTGATTCCATCTCCAGCCAATCCGCTGGAATGGCATTTAAAGTAGTTTTTGTCAGTCAGGACAAAAAATGACGGAGTTTTCTCGTTACTAAACGGGCTCAATCCTCGCCAATTCTTGCCGGATCTGGACAGCTCCACCACCGCTCGAACAATTTCATACAATGGAATTGATCGAACTGCCTGTAGGGTTTCTTCAGAATAAAACGGCATCACTTAATGAAGATGATCGAACCGAAGATCAGTTACCGAGATCATTTAATTCCATCTCAACCGTGGAACGCTGTGGGTGATCCAAGGGAGCGAATTGGAGGAACTTCTGGAAAAGTATCCTTGCGTTCCGTGTGTTGCCCTGATCGGCAGAAGCCTGACCGATGAACACAAGAATTCCTGGATCTTCCGGGAACTTCTTGAAGGCATCTTCCATCTCTCGAATAAATCGGTTCACGTCCATCGTCTGGATCGCCGCACGCAGGTGCAGCAGGACAAAAGTCGGGTTGTCGGGCTCCCGGCGCATGGCCTCACTCGCAGTTGCCTGAGCCCAGCGATTGTTACCGGATTCCATGTACAGCCTACTCAACTCTCCCCAGACCGATGGCTGATTGTCGTTTTTAATCAACGCGGTCTTAAAATGCCCTATAGCCTCATCAATTTTCCCTTCATCCCGTCGTTGCCGGGCAAGAGCAATGTAGCTTGTTGGATTTGCCATCGCAACCGGTATTTCTTCCACCAGTTCTTCAGGGGTTTCGATCGCCACAGGTGTTTCCTCTGGAGGTTCCTCAACAGGAGGTTGATCTTCAACAGGCGTCTCTTCCGGTTGAGCACTTTCGATCGCTTCCTGCAATCCCCGGGCATTTCTTGCGTCCATTTCAGCCAGCGCTTCCTTGGCAAGTTCCCGGCGACGGCTCCATTCGGCCAACATTTCACGGACAGGCTGCAACACACTCTGGTCCACAATTCCAGGGTATTCAGCATCGAGTTGCTTTAATAGAGCATCCGCCTCGCCAAATCGCTTTGAACGGAATGCCGTCTCCAGTAGCCCCAAAAGGGAATCGTCACGAAAATCGGAATCACCATCCAAAGCACGCGCAAACCACGACTGCGCCTGAACCAGATTGTTCGCTTGCAGGTAAAGTCCAGCTATAGAGATCTCCTGCCCGGAGGATCCCTGAACATTTTCTGCCGCCAAAAAGGCCTCAAGGGCACCACCTAGATTCCCTCTCTGCTTCTGCATCTCAGCCAAAATCAACCAAACGGGTCGATCAGAAGGATTTCTCGTCAGATACTGCCCATAAACACCAACAGCCCCCACCGCATCACCGGCTTCCGTCATGGCATTTGCCGCATAAATCAAATACTCAGGCTGATCGGGAACCAGCTCGGCAATCCTCATGAAACTCATGGCTGCGAGCATAGGATCCTTGTTCGCAGAATAGGCAAAAGCCAGTTCTTCGAGTAGATCAACGCGATTCGGCTCGCGCTCCAATCCTTTCTCGAGCAATACAATTGCACCGTCGAATTGACCCACATTTTGCAAGTCTTCCGCTTGCAGAATCAGTTCCTCGATGGTTGCCTCTTTTTTGGCGCAACCAGAAAAAATCACAAAAAGGATGAACCCCGAATAAAGAATTTGCTTCCAAGCTAATCGTATCATGCTCGTTTCATATTGGAAAAAGTTCCCGTTTTACTCCCAATGGCAAGTAATGCAACCCCTTTGGAGTCTAATAGCAATGTCTTTGCTTACTCAAATGGCATTTGCTCAAGAAAGTATCTTCTGGGACTACGAACTGGATCAAACCCGCCCATTCAGTGGGATCATTTGGAGATCAACGTTGCCTGATTTCTCCGATGAAACCTATTATGAGCGCACGCAAACCATGCTTGCCATTTTTGAGAAGGAAACCGGAAAGTCATTGGTTCCCGGTAAACTTGGAAAGGCGGCCCTGAAAATCTACACAAATTCGGGAGCTGGATTACATACCCCAAAGCCTGTCGTTGACGCAGTTGTGGATTACCTGGTTTCCAATGGTTTTTCTCCCAACGATATTAGCCTCGTGGATGCACGGGCAGAAGATCTTCGGGATGCTGGGTATCTCCCTCCACTTAGCCAGATAGATGTCAAAGGACCGTATTACAAAGGTACCCGTGTCTATGCCATTGATGATGGTGCGGTAAAATCTCCGGCCTGGTTTTATGAAAGCCCATTACCCAGGGAATTTACCAGTCCGCTTGGCAGGGAACTTCTGCTGCCCACATTGGTACTCGACCCCGAAGAGGCCCGGAAGAGCTACCTGCCTGTGAACCTTGTTCAAGAAGTCGACTTTTGGATCAACCTTCCGGCGGCAAGCCATCATCCAGCCACAGGAATGAGCGGTGCATTGGTCAACGCTTCACTTTGGAATATCACCAACGGAACACGCTTTTTCAACAGCCCGGCAAATGCGCCGGTCGCAGTGGCGGAAATTACGGCAATACCCGAGCTCAAGGCAACATGGGCTCTGAACCTGATCAGCCTTGAGCAGTACCAGTACATCGCAGGTCCCGGATATAATGCCAACTACACAGGAAGTGTACCCGAAATGTGGATGTCCGTGGATCCTGTAATAATGGACGCCAACCTTGTACAAATCCTCAACAAGGCTCGGGCATCAAATGGTTTTTCCCAGCTTCCGGAGGTGCCGGAGTTTGTTTTGTATTCGATTCAGCTCGGTTTGGGGCGTGGCATCCCCTCTGAAACCAGATTTATTTCAGTCGATGAAGTGAATCCGTAGAGAATTTGCCTTGCGGATAAGGAATTGAGAGCTTTGGTGGATTGAATCATGGAATTAATGGATTATATTCCTGTTCTTATTCAAGTAGGGCTCGCCTTGGCGATCGGTGCTGCAGTTTTGATTGTCAGCCAGATAATGGGCCAACGTAGTCCCCGAAATCGTTTTAAGGATTCTGCCTACGAATGTGGGTTGCCTCCGGAAGGCGAACGAGCAGCAAGGTTCAGCGTTAAATTCTACCTGACAGCGATGCTCTTTATCCTCTTTGATATTGAAATTGTTTTCCTGATTCCCTGGGTACTGGTGTATCGGGATTTCCTCTCAAACCATCTTCCTATTCTCACGCCTGTTCTTTTCTTTCTTCTACTCCTGGTCGCTGGCCTGGTGTATGAGATTAAGAAGGGGGCCCTTGAGTGGGAGAAATAACCCTCCTTCCAAATTATGGGTTTTTACTACGAAAAAGTCCTGCGTCCGGTTCTCTTCCATTCTGATCCGGAAAAAGCACACGACATGGGGGTATCAACCCTCGATTTACTGGGCAAGCTGGGCCCCGTTTGCAGGATCATGGAATCTACCAACCTGATCCGAACGGAATCTCCAATTGAGCTCTTCGGGTTAACATTTCCAAATGCAGTTGGACTGGCTGCTGGCATGGACAAGAATGGTCGGTTCTTCCGAGCTGCTCCAGCACTTGGTTTCGGACACATCGAGATCGGCACCATCACCAACCTGCAACAACCAGGGAATGAAAGACCCCGGGTTTTCCGGTTTAAGGAATCTGATGCCATCATCAATCGTATGGGATTCAACAATGATGGGGCGGAAGCTGTTGCCAAACGATTGAAGGCTTCCCTCGGAAAACGTAAAGCGCGCGTGCCGCTGGGAATCAATATTGGGAAAAGCAAAATTGTTCCTCTTGATCAGGCAATTCCGGATTACCTGGCATCCTTCCAATTACTGGCTGAATACGCTGATTACATGACTATCAATGTAAGCAGCCCCAACACCCCGGATCTTCGCGAACTGCAGAAGGAAGCCTATCTGGATACCCTGCTCGGTGAATTGGCTAAGGCCAATCGTTCCCGGGCCAAAAAGCTGGGTGTCAATCCCACCCCGATTCTTTTGAAAATTGCCCCGGACCTCAGCTTCCAGGAAATTGATCATGTTCTGGAATGCCTGAATCGCTGGGAATTCAGCGGTGTTGTTGCAACTAATACGACACTCGGCCGCCCGGATGAGTTCTCTAATGTCAAGGAAACCGGTGGCCTGAGCGGTCCCCCACTCCATAGGCGATCCATTGAGGTGGTATCCTATATTAGTCGAGTCACTTCCGGAAAGCTGCCAATTATCGGCGTGGGCGGTATTCACGATCCGGAGACCGCTGGTCGCATGGTTGATCACGGCGCCAGTCTGGTTCAGTTGTACACGAGCATGGTTTATCGAGGCCCATTCGTTGCAAAGACCATCGCCAGGGCGCTGACCGCCCGACAAAGTTCCTGGATGTAATCTTGGTTCTTCACGCACTTCTGATGAATCGGGATTGACAATCTGCCCGTTTATTCCATCGGCTCTCTATGATCAATCTTCGTAGTCGTTAATTTACTTTCAACACTTGTTATCCAATGGCTAAAAGCTCAAATAAACTTGAATGGTGTCTGACCCGTATCGGCGAAGACATGAACTGGTGGGTTACAGAAGTCTCCGATCCCATTCATTGGGACGTTGATGGCCTGGGGATCATCGATCCACGCCAAATCAGCTATATTCTCGAACAGTGTGATTCTCTTCGCGAGTATGGTTTCGATCCCGATATTATTGACGATGCGTTCTCTTCATTCCGAATTGATTCGGAAGCCAAGAAGGAACAGGTCAAACTAGTCGCTACAAACGAATCGCTGTTGGAAGACGACAATACGCACTTTGCGATGCCAAATGTCATCGACGAGGAAAAGGGTCCCTATGCAGATTTTCTTGACCATATTACTCGTTTCCGGGTGAAAATGATCAATGATCTAATTGAGTTCGATCAAAACCTGACCGTGGACGAGTTGGAGGATGAAATCCGGGAACGTCAAAACAAGGACTACATGGAGGGCAAAGCTGTCCACCCGTTCTTGGAGGTCATTACCATTCTCGAGTATGTTCCAGCGGGTTATGAGCTGGATGATGAAGGTCCCGTAAATCGCCCAGAAGAAGACATCGACGGTATTCCTGAATTCGTAGAAGAAAACGAAAAGATAGTAGAAGACGAAACGATGCGCTGGGACGAGGATGAAGACGAGGACAAGGACAAGGACAAGGACAAGGACGACTACGAGGACGAAGAGTAGTCCTTCGCCCAATCCTTTGCAAAATACGTCAATATCAGATCTGCACCGGCCCGTTTGATTGCCAGAAGGCTTTCATCGCGACAACGCACCAGATCGAGCCACCCCAACTTCGCTGCGGCGTGGATTTGTGCATATTCACCGCTAACCTGATAAGCTGCAACCGGCAAACTGGTTGATTCACGAGTCATCCGGATAATGTCAAGATACGGTCCTGCTGGCTTTACCATCAGCACGTCAGCGCCTTCCAACTCATCCAGCATCACTTCCCTTTCGGCCTGTCTTGCATTGGCTGGATCCAGTTGGTAACTGGCCTTACTCAATAGAGTTGTTCCAGCTGCTGATGAACTTCCAACGGCATCCCGGAAAGGACCATAGTATGCACTGTTGTATTTGGCTGAGTAGGCAACAATACCGGTTTTAATTAATCCAGCCTCGTCAAGAGCCTCCCGAATTGCACCGATGCGTCCGTCCATCATGTCAGATGGGGCCACAAAATCGGCTCCGGCCTGTGCATTGAGCACTGCCATTGCGGAAAGGATTTCCAGCGTTCGGTCATTATCCACGTCCTGCCCGTCCTCGGTCAAAACACCATCATGTCCGTGGGTTGTATACGGATCCAGAGCGATGTCTGCCAATACTTGCATGCCCGGAACTGATTCCTTAACGGCACGAATAGCACGTAGAATGAGCGTCTGCTCATTGCAGGATTCCCCGCCATCCGCAGACTTCAGAGATCCGTCAATGGACGGAAAGAGTGCAACAGCACGAATGCCCAACTCTTCCAGCTCAACGCATTCCTTGCACAGATCCTGAATATTCAGGCGATTCTGTCCCGGCATGCTTGAAATTGGCTCAGGTCTACCATCGCCATCAATCACAAATAGTGGATGAATCAAATCGTTTACATGAATATGGTTTTCACGAACCAAATCACGGACAGCATCGTTTTTACGAAGTCGACGAGGACGAGGAGTTCCTGGATGTAACATAATATTTTCAAGGTTTCGGTTGAATACTGTAGCCATCAGATCGATCAACGACAAGCCATCCCTTTTCAGAAAGGAAATTCCTTAATCGGTCAGCTTCGTTAAAGTCCTTGGCCTGCTTCGCCTGCCAACGTTCCTTAGCCAGTTTTTGGATTTCAGAAGGAATTTCGGAAACATCCTGTTCTGCTGTTGGTCGTGAGAACAATTCCAACCCAAGACCATAAATCAAGGCTCCAGTAGAAACCAGGGATGCCTTTGCTTCCTGCGGACTGTTCGCATTTTTCCGTGCTTTCTTCAGTCCATTAAACAAAGCCCCAAGAACGGCAGGAGTATTCAGGTCGTTACGGAATGCTGCCCAGGCATTCTTGAATATTCCCCAGTTCTCAGGAATTTCCGGTTTAACGAATGCTCCCCAGTCCTCCCTTTTTAAACCGGCAGATTCCAGCAATGCCTCAACGGCGCTCTCCAACTTGCTCAATCCACTCTTTGCTGCATCCAGTCCGGAAACGGTAAAGTTGAATTGTTGGCGGTAATGCCCACCCAACATGGCGAGGCGAATTTCGGCAGGATAGTAACCTTTTTCCTCAAGATCTGAGATCACAAAAAAGTTCCCCAGGCTTTTGGACATTTTCTTACCTTCTACCAAGAGGTGAATACTGTGCATCCAGTGAGCAGCAAGAGGCTTTCCAGTCGCTGCTTCGCTCTGGGCGATTTCATTCTCATGATGTGGAAAACACAGGTCTTCTCCTCCCCCGTGAAGATCAAAATTATCACCGAGATACTTCCTGCTCATTGCGGAACACTCAAGGTGCCATCCTGGACGTCCTTCGCCCCATGGACTTTCCCAGAAGACGGGTCCATCCGAGTCCTTGCGTGCTTTCCACAGGGCAAAATCCGCAACGGAATCGCGCTCGTATTCATCGGCTAAATTCACTGCCCCACCGCTGGTTGTTGATTGCTGCTGCAAGGCATCCGGATCAAAATGGGAAAGCTTGCCATAATCCGAGAACGAACGAACACGATAGTAGACCGATCCATCTCCTCCCACATACGCATGCCCCTTATCGACAAGGGCCTGTACCATTTCAATCTGCTCCTTGATATGCCCTGTGGCCCGAGGTTCCACATCGGGAACGAGCATGTTCAAGGTTTCACAGTCCTCTTGAAACTGTACTGTCCACTTTTCCGTAAAGGCCGACAGGGATTCGTTCGCTTCGATGGCATTACGGATGGTCTTATCGTCTACATCGGTGATGTTTCGGACGTAGAATGGATTGTATCCTGCCAGCTTCAGCAACCGGTACAGGACATCAAATCGAGCGAAAGTGATGAAATTCCCAATATGAGCAGGTCCATAAACGGTTGGTCCACACACATAGAAGCGGAATTGTCCGGAATCTCCCAACGGGAGGCTCCGCAGTTCTCTGCTCATTGTGTCATACATTCGGATCTCATCCATGATCCATGATCAGAGAACCTGCTTCATTTGAAGTCAACGACACAAAATATTCAATTTTCTGCATAAAAGTGTTGCAAATTATTATTAAATAGTAATTATTTACAACAATTACATTAAAGTAATCATCAATTAAAAGGGAAAATAATGACTTACATGGGTACAAAAACAACGCGACGGATCGGAGTGGTCGCAAATTATTTGAGTTTGGCGGGCTGCAACCTGCTTTTTTACAAAGTGGCAATGGCTCCTGACAACAGTAACCACTACTTGGACTATCTGGGAATTGC
>JAUVDD010000166.1 GCA_030595525.1 Puniceicoccales bacterium | reverse complement strand
AGTCCCAGCGAAATCAATTGTGCAGAGAGCAAGGTTCCCAATATACCGAAGAAAAAGAGGGGTCGTGTGCCGATGCCCTTGAATCCCATGAACCAACCAACTGACAGATAAGTAAGTATTCCTAATCCCACTACACCTACGAGCAAGCCAAGGCCGCCGAAGAAGTGTGCTGGCCGTCGGAGGTAGCGGGTCAGGACGATTGTGGTCAGCAGATCCAACCCACCCTTGATAAGGCGCGTCACACCATACTTGGACTGACCATGGGTGCGGGGTTTGTGCTCAACCACAACTTCTCCGACACTGTATCCGTCCGCATCGGCAAGAATCGGAATAAAGCGATGCATTTCCCCATAAAGCTTGAGTCCCTTGGCCACCTCCGCGCGATAGGCTTTAAATCCGCAGTTAATATCGTGGAGTTTTAAACGGGTTGTCGCCCGCACAATGAAATTGAAGACCTTTGAGGGGAAAGTCTTGTCGAGCGGATCGTGACGTCGTTGTTTCCATCCCGACACCATGTCTACCCCGCCTTCCAATGCTTCCAGAAACTTGGGAATTTCCTCTGGCTGATCCTGCAAATCCGCATCCATGGTGATGATGACATTTCCACGAGCTACCTGACAACCATTGGCGAGTGCAGCGGCTTTTCCAAAATTACGCCGATGCCGGAGTGCAAAGACAGTTGCCGGATTTTCTTCATTCAACTGACAAATCTTTTTCCACGATTTATCACGGCTCCCATCATCCACGAAGACGATCTCATATCCGTTGGGACTCGAGGCCTCCAGAACGGGCTGTAAACGACTCACTAATTCTCCGAGGCTTTCCTCCTCATCGAAAACGGGAATGACCACACTGATATCGGGATTCACAAGATCTTGCATACAAAATTCCAGCGGTCTGGCAATCCCAAGAAACAAGTCAGATCGAGTAAGGCAAAAGCTTGCTTCAGAAATCGATCCCCGACACCTTCAATTCAACATGACTAAGCTTTCCCATCGACAGATACTGATTGCTGCAGCTGTCACCCTGTCGGTGATAGCTGTGATGGTCTTTGCGGTCGTTTTTCAATTCCGGGATCAGCTCCCCTCTCCCGAAGAATCCAGGAAAATTGTCCTATCATTCCTCGGGAGCATTCCTCCTGTTGTGTACTTTCTGGCATTCGTAATTCTTCCGGCCTTAGGGATGCCACTCTCACTTTTTTATCTCACCGCCATTCCAGTCCTGGGAACGACTCATACGGCGATCGGTGTGTTACTGGCATGGACTGCCGTCGCCCTGAACATGTCACTGGCCAATATCCTGGCCAGGAGCCTACTTCACCCGGCAATAGAATGGGTCATCAAGCACCGGAATCTTAGCATTCCAAAAATCAAGCCTGAGAATGAATGGAAAATCGTCCTGACGACCCGGCTATCCCCCATTCCATTTTTCCTGCAAAACTACTTGTTGGCGCTCGGGCACGCTCGTTGGCGGACTTATCTTGGGATATCCATGATAATCCAGGCTTCGCTTGGTCTTGCTGTCATGCTGGTTGGTGAATCCATTTTATCGGGCGGATTGGGTTACGTTCTGCTGGCCCTATTCATCTTCCTTCTCCTGCATCTGCTTCTTGATAATCTTAGAAAACGACTAAAAAGTGAACAGCCTGAATCAAAGTGATGCATCGTGCATGACGGTCACCGAACTGACCCAACATATCAAGGGATTGCTGGAATCCAGTTTTCCTGTCGTCCGGTTGCGTGGGGAAATCAGCAATTTCCGCCAACAACAATCCGGGCACGTTTATTTCTCCTTAAAGGACAGCGGTGCATCAATTTCCTGTGTCTGTTTCCGAAATGATGCCATGCGTCTGGATGTTCGCCTGCGAGACGGTCTACAAATCGTCGGAACGGGGCGTGTGTCTGTTTACCCACCCAGGGGGAATTATCAGATCATATTTAGAACGATTGAGGAGGATGGTGTTGGCCGGCTTCAACAGGCCTTTCTTAAATTAAAGGAAAAACTCTCCGCCGAGGGATTATTTGATTCCGAGAACAAACAGAGTCTTCCTAAGCTTCCGAAAACTATTGGATTTGTGACCTCCGAGACCGGTGCCGCTCTGCGAGATTTCATATCGATTCTCCGTCGCCGATCCTGGACCGGCCAACTGATTGTTATTCCCGCACGTGTTCAAGGAGAAGAGGCAGCTCCTGAGATTGTCCGGGGCATCGCTTTAGCAAACCAACACAATCTCTGTGATCTTCTAGTGGTTGGCCGCGGGGGGGGCAGCTTGGAAGACCTTTGGCCATTCAATGAAGAAATCGTGGCAAGAGCAGTTGCTGCCTCGATGATCCCGATCATTTCAGCCGTTGGGCATGAAATTGACTTTACGCTGAGCGATTTTGCCGCCGATTTCCGTGCCGAGACGCCCTCTGCCGCCGCCGAGTGGATCACCAGTGCACATCAGGCTATCCTAGATAAGTTAGCATCTCTCAACGACCGGTTTCAAAAGGCATCCGAAAGGCAACTCGAACGAATAGGGCACCGGCTTTCGATAGTTACGGTGAATTTGCGCCATCAGCATCCACGTAATCGACTCGAGCAGGCGGCTCTCCGATTGGACGACCTGCAAGGCCGACTCGGCCAGATTTTACAATATACGTTCCGCGAGCACCAGCAGAGGCTGCAAAGTTTAAAGAACCAGTTTGCGGGATTAAAACCTGAGACACAGCTCCATCATCATCGAGAAAAACTCCACCAAATCCGTCTCAGGCTGACCAATAACAGCCATCAGGCGACGTTGAAGCGTGGCTACGCCATTGTGCGGGATAATAATAATTCACTAATAAGTGACTCGGCTGAATTACCTCCGGATAGCCCGTTTTCAGTAGAAATGAGGGATGGTTCCATCTCCGCTACCCGCAAATAAAGGTATCAATCGTAAAACCCGTCAAAGTTGGCAGGTTTTGTTACAGATATGTTAAATCGCATATTTTTTGAATAAATATGCATTTTACTCTTGATCTCGTTCAAAAGATAAAGATTAGTACTCCCATACAAGATCTCCCGTAAGGGAGTTTTGGGGTAACATATAGGAGTAGTGAAATAGAAAATAATGGCAGGCGACTTAGGGGTAGGTCGCCTGCCTTCTTTTATACATCCGAAATCGCTTCTCGCTTTTCCTACAGGGAATTTTCGTTACGGTCGATGAATGCCTACAAAGGATGATTTCAAAAACTCAGACTTGGTCACATTTTCCGTCGGTTCATCAAAATATCTGATGGCACCGATTCAGGGCTTTCGCCTGATGCGTTGGACCATCCAAACAATCACCGACAAGCGGGAAATACTACATTGGCCGGAAAATACAGGAGATAATCCTCTCGCCTTCGTTCACGGAGGCAACCCGCTGCTTTTCCCTTTTGCCGGACGAAGCTTCGATCGAGGTGTGGAGAATGCTTGGCGCAGTCCGGGGGGAGATCGACTTTCCATGCCGATTCATGGATTCGCCCGGGAATGCCAGTTTCTAATCACCGATCAATCAGACAATTGTATCAAAGCCGTCCTACAGCCTGATGAATCAGCTAAAGCTACCTACCCTTTCGAATACCGTTTAAAAGTAGGTTACACCTTTAATGAGCTCTCATTCAGTGTTGAGATGATTCTGGAAAATCATGGAGACGAACAAATTCCCTGGTCGGCCGGTCATCATTTCTATTTCACTCTGCCATGGCATACGGATGCTTCCCGAAGTGATTACTTAATCAAGATGGATCCGAAAAAGTGCGCCTATCACGGTCCAGATGGAAAGCTGGTGATGGAACGAGACCGTGAAACATGCCATGAGATTTCCGATGCATCACTGAATGATCGAATCCATTGGAACCTCCGCCACAATAGAGTCTCCTTCGGTCCGAAAGGGGGTGAAGAGGACATTCATATAATCATCGGGGAGGAAAACATTCCTCAAAAAAACCACTCACTCGTAACTTGGTCCGAATCCGAATCCGCACCCTATTACTGTATCGAGCCCTGGATGGGTCCACCAAATGCCGCAGAGCACGGGAAAGGCCTCCACTGGGTGGCCCCCGGCGAAGAGGAATCCTTCAAAGTCGAGGTCAGCCTCTTCTGATCAGGCAGGTCCGCCGCTCATCAAGGCAATTTCTTCCTGAAACTGGACGATCAGCTCCGGACTGATTTCCAAATCCGGCACCGCAAACTCCCTCTTCGTTGGCATGTGACGAAATTTCCGGTTACCCAAGGGTTTAAGGATGCGTTTTCTTTCCAATTGAAGGGCCAGAAAGAATTTCAAGCGATCACGGGCCTCATCGAGAAAATCGTCAGCTTCTTCAGGATTCTCCTCGTACAAACTTAGGAAAACTTCATCAGCGGATTGTAATGCGGCTCTCTTCTCGTCTGCCTCAGTAGTCTCCTTTTCCTTGATCCGGTGCCCCCAGGAGCAGATTATGGTTCCCTCAATCACCAGATTCACCATTTCCCCTTCAAGGACATCAACACGGTCTATTAAACCCTCTTCGTTCCGGAATAAATAGCTTCTTACGCGATTTCCCGGAATAAATGATTCTCCAGAAACGCGACAGGCTTCATCGACTGACCTAATGGAAATTTCCATATTGGGTTTGTATGGAGGAACCCGACGAAAGTTCAATCCCTAT
>JAUVDD010000001.1 GCA_030595525.1 Puniceicoccales bacterium | reverse complement strand
AACCAGATCGAAAAGGTCGTATCTGAAATTAAGAACAATCCAACCAGCCGACGGCATATCGTTTGCGCATGGAATCCGGGTGAGTTGGACCAGATGGCGCTTCCTCCTTGTCATGCCTTCTTTCAATTCTTCGTAAACGAGGAAAAGGGCACCCTCTCCTGCCAACTGTATCAACGTAGTGCAGATCTATTCCTTGGTGTTCCCTTCAATATAGCTTCGTATGCCCTGCTGACGATGATGGTTGCTCAGGTTTGTGACCTGAAGCCCGGTGAGTTTGTCCATACGTTTGGGGATTTGCATATTTATTCGAATCATTTGGAACAGGTACAATTGCAATTGAGCCGGGACCCCAGGAACCTACCAACCATGACGCTGAATCCCGAACGACGTGATTTAAAGGATTTCGTTTTCGAGGACTTTCAACTGAGTGATTACGACCCGCATCCAACGATTAAGGCTCCTATCGCAATATGAGCGGATCTCCAGACACCAGACGCCCATGGAAAGCCATTGCTGCTATGTCCGAAAACCGGACCATCGGCAACAAAGGTAGAATCCCGTGGTATCTTCCCGAAGACTTCAAATGGGTAAAAAAATGTACCCATGGACAAGTCATTGCCATGGGGCGGAAAACTTTCGAGTCGATGGGGCGCCCATTGCCGAACAGGGAAAATATCGTCATCAGTCGAACCGCTGACTCAATCGATGGATGCATCGTTCTTCCATCTCTGGAGGCCTTGGAAGCACTTAAAACAGATCGCGAAATATGGATTTTCGGAGGTGCACAGATTTATTCTGCGGCAATGAACCTGATTGATGAGCTCTACCTGACGGTTGTGACAGGCACATTCGAGGGCGATGCCTTCTTTCCACAGTTCGAAGATCAGTTTGAGACACCTGAAATCATTCGCGAAGAACAAGATTTCCGCATCCTGAAATACGTCCACAAGGATTGATCACCCGCTCAGGGGCGTATCAAAGGGATGCCAGATCGATTTCCGGAAAGATCAATTGCTCCGGATCAAGGCACTCAATTGCCCAGGGGCAACTTCCATTGGCGATGGTTTCCATAACGCGATCCGGATGGTTGCAGTCCTTGCTCAGATGCCCCAGCAAAACCTTTTTCCAGCGAGGATCCTTAACTGAATGAAGAAAATCGCAGGCGTCCTGATTGGAAAGATGTCCATGACGTCCCATGATTCGCCGTTTCACCGGATACGGGCGTTTCTGATCCTTTTCCAACATTTCCCTATCGTAATTCGCCTCGAGAACCAGCAATTCCACATCACGAATTCGCTCAGCCAACCGAACAGGCACGTGCCCAAGGTCGGTGACCCATGCCAGACTGCCCTTTGGCTCAAACAAATCATCCCCTCCGGTCCGGATAATAAACCCTACTGGCTCCATCGCATCGTGGGGCAAGAGCAAGGTTTCGACTCTTAGATCCTTGTATGTGAACTCCGATCCAGTCTCGAAAATCTTCCACATAAGCTCCCGCGACAATTTGCTCTGGGCAACTTTGGCGGTCGCGTAATTCGCGTAAAATCTCAGATGCCGGTGCTTCGCCAGTCCCCGTAAGCCTGCGGTGTGGTCACTGTGTTCGTGTGTCAGGAAAACCGCATCAATGGATTCAATGGGCTTTCCGATGTCCTTCAACAGGGCCTCAAGTCTTCTTCCGCTGAACCCGGCATCCACCAGAACTCTGGTCTGGGCGCTCTCCACCAGGGCACAGTTCCCTGAGCTGCTCGTACCTAGAATTTGAAAACGAAGACCCATGGCCTCATTTCCATACAGACATCCCTGCCTGTCACTATAATTGTAATGCTAAATCTATGATGAGGTGGAATTTGACCAATTTATGGATAAGTTAATCATCTGAAATCAAAACTTGAAGGTTTGTGACCGGTTACCTACGGTCCAGCCTCTATATTTAATAGGATCATCCATCGTGACCACTGATTATCAAAATTCCTTACCTGACACACAGAACCGGGACGCCTCGGAAATCCTGGGTGCCAACGTGCCAATTATGCAGGTTGGCATATCCAATTTCCGCCTTCCGTTGCGTTTCATGACCGCCCGTGGTGATCCGGTTACGCTGGAAGCTTCCGTGACGGGTACCGTTTCCCTAGCGGCCGATAAAAAAGGCATCAACATGTCCCGTATCATGCGGATCTTCTATGAGTTCAAGGATCGCGTTTTCACACCCGAGCTAATTGAGGAAATCCTCATCGCCTATAAGGAACGCATTGGTTCCAGCCGGGCCCGGATCAAGCTTGGATTCAACTATCCAATCATCAAAACCAGTCTGCGGAGTGGGCTGGAAGGGTATCAATACTACGAATGTTCCTACGAGGGAATTGTCGATGACCTCGGCCATTTCAGGAAAATCATCCATTTCGACTTTATATACAGCTCAGCCTGTCCCTGTGCCTCCGATCTATCCGAGCATGCTCGGGAAACACGTGGTCAATACGCCATCGCCCATTCCCAACGCAGCAAGGCACGGTTGAATGTGGAAGTTGAAAAAGGCAAGACCCTGACTATCGAAGACCTGCAATCGATGTCTAACCGGGCCCTGTTGACGGAAACGCAGGTCATGGTTCGAAGGGAAGACGAACAGGCCTTCGCTGAGCTCAATGGTGATCAAACCAAGTTTGTCGAGGATGCCGCACGCCTGATGTACGAGGCATTGGACTCCGATCCACGCATCTCGGATTTTCAGGTAGCCTGTGCGCATCTGGAATCACTCCACAGCCATGACGCAGTCGCCGTTGTCAACAAGGGCGTCGATCGTGGATTCAATGGACACATCGACGATTTCCGCAGCCTGATTTGCTAGTTCATCCATATCCGGGAATAATTTTCGCCCTCCCGGACTCCGACAGCTATGAATACAAAAATGCCTGACTTCCTTGGTTCATTTCGCTTCTGGCTGTTAATCATTGTCGCCTCCATCGCTTTAACCATCCAAGCAAAAGGTCCCATGAAGGAAACTGATTCAAAACCCGAGAAAGTTGAGCGGCCGGAAAAACTGAGTAACGAGGATTGGAAGGAAAAGCTGACTCCGGAACAATATCATATCCTGAGGAACGCAGGTACAGAACGGCCAAACGGAACCGTGTATAAGCAATTCAAGAAGCAATCGGCAGGTACCTACTATTGCGCCGGATGCGGAACTAAGCTATTTTCCTCGGAACACAAATTCGATTCACATTGCGGATGGCCTTCGTTTTGGGATCCGGCAAACATAGACAGCATTAAGAAACGGGTTGATAAGAGCCTGGGCGCAACCCGGACAGAAGTCGTTTGCGCCAAATGCGAGGGACATCTTGGCCACCTTTTCGAAGGAGAAGGATTTGATACACCCATCGATCAGCGCTTCTGCATCAACGGGTCGGTTCTCGAGTTCGTTCCGAACGAGTAGGACTAGATCTTAGCTAATCGCTTCTGCACCTCTTCCCGTGTCAGGGTATTAAATACCTGTCCTGCAGTTAATCCTGCCTTACGAGCTGCCTGGATACCACATCGCAGGAATTCCAGATGTTTTACATCATGAGCATCGGGAGTGATCACACACGGTACCCCAGCTTCAGCAGCCTGCCGCCAGTATCGCCAATCCATATCCATGCGCCAGGGGTTGGCATTCAACTCGATCATCACACCATTCGCAGCAGCTGCTTCAATGACCTGCCGATGGTTCACCGCATATCCTTCTCGTCGAAGTAAAAGCCTACCGGTCATGTGCCCTAGGATTTTCAGACAGCCAGTGTCTGTTTCGATGGCGCGAATAATTCGTGCGGTCATTTCGTCTTCACTCATTCCGCTCATTGATGCGTGAACAGAGAGGACGCAATAATCCAGTTTTTCGGTAACCGATTTGTCGAAATCCAGGGAACCGTCCTTCAGGATATCCACCTCGCAACCAGCAAAAAGCCAGGCCCGCTTTCCGCGATCGGCATTTATTTCGCGAATCTGATTAACCTGATTAATCAACCGTTCCGCATCCAGTCCATTGGCTTGGAAACTTGCCTTGGAATGGTCGGCAATCCCGATGTATTCCATTCCAAGATCAGCTGCGGCGGTAGCCATTTCTTCAAGCGTGTTATAACCATCGGAAGCCTTGGTGTGATTATGGAACGTTCCTATCAGGTCCTCATAGACAACCAGTTCCGGCAGAGCGTTTGTTTCACCCAGTTCGAGTTCGTCGAGTCCCTCGCGCATTTCAGGAGTGATATAATCCAAACCCAATGCTTCAAAGAGATCTGATTCTTCATGAATCCCTTCCCGTGCAAGAGAACGATCATACGGCTTATTTACATCCGTATCAAATCCATCATCCTTATCGAATAATCCCCACTCTGAAAGGGACAGGCCTTGGGAGAGAGCACGCTGTCGCATTTTCACATTGTGATCCTTGGAGCCCGTAAAATGATGCAGAGCGAACACAAACCTGTCATCTGGAACCACCCGCAGATCCGCCTGCAAACCACCCTCCAATCTGACACTAGATTTTGTTTCACCCTGTGCAGTCACTTCAGCAACGTTTGGTTGGCTGACAAACCATTCCATAATCGGTAGAGGATCCGAGGATCCAACGATAAAGTCCAGGTCGCCGACAGTTTCCCGTGAACGCCGGAAACTTCCGGCAACTTCAGCACGCACCACAGCGTCAAGTGATCGAAGTCCTTCAAGTAAAGGCATAGCCACTTTTCGGACATCCCACCAGAGATGCCTTTTACCGTATGCGATCCGATTTTCTATCCCCTTGATAATGTTCCCGGCAGACTTTTTCCCAAATCCGGGCAATTCGGCAATGGCACCGGATTCACAAACTTCCTTTAGTGCATCGATAGTTTCCACTCCCAGGGCTTCATGCACTTTCCGGATTTTCTTTGGTCCAAAGCCTGGAATTTCGAGCATCTCAATCAAGCCATCTGGGATTGATTCACGCAGATTGTCATAAAACTCCAACTCCCCTGTCTGCCGCAAGGTGGTGATCTTCTCCGTCAATGCCTTCCCGATGCCCTTAACACTTCCCAACCTGTCTTCCTCGATCAGAATATCTAAATCCTCCTCGAGGCTCTCCAGAGCCCGCGCCCCGGATTGATAGGCACGCACTTTGAAAGGATTGTCCCCGTTCAGTTCCAACAGAATCCCGATTTCCTCCAGGCGATCAACGATGTCCCGTACTTCCATGGAATCCAATCAAGATCAATTTTGCTTCTCTCGCAAGGACCGGATTCAATCTAGTTGGCGTTGTCGTCTCCTGGCGGTGATCAGGTTCCTGAAAAATTGTTTCACTGAAGTGGGTCGGTGCCCTGCTTGAACATTTTCAGCCGCGATCTCAAAAGCCCGGCCCCATTGCTTGCACAGGCACTTCCATGCATATATAAGTCCATGTCGTGGATCATAGACATGTGTCTCTTCAGAAGTCACCCCGTTCAGTTCGATGATCTGAATGCCCTCACCTTTCATCAGCATCTCATCACTGGGTGCCTTCACATCGAACCGGCCAAAGTAAAATCCCTGGTAGTTGTCTGTGATGTCCTGGATTTTCTCCCTCAAGGATTCCGTGATCAAGTGATTTCCATCCAGAAAAAGAGAACCACGTGAATGCGTTCCCAGTTCGCCAAGCGATATCAGCTCGCCCTTTTCCGGCACATCTTCCAGCCGAGAATCAAACCTTTCAAGGAATGTGCCCAGCATGGCAATAGCCCGTGGATGCGAATGGATAAGCGTCTCGAAATCATCAGATCCATTCCCCTCTATCTGCAACTGCTCTTTCAAGGTTATGGAGGTGATTTGTCCAAGTTTCTCTGACGGCTTTCGCATGTAGAAAACTCCGTATTCTTTCCCGGGAACGAATTCCTGGAGAATTGCTGGAATCTGGTTTTTGGCGATCCATTGGACTGCCTCCTCACGAACTCGAACAACTTTGACACTGGCCCCGCGCTGCCCCTCATCAGGCTTTAAGACAACTGGATAGGTTAACTGTCTTGCATCGATTGCCGCATCAATTGTCTGCAGGCGCTCTTCGTCTGTACCCGTTCCGATCAGGGCCCATTCAGGAAGCGCATCTCCAGCCTCAGACAATCCCTCCAGAATGGCACTCTTGCTTTCTCCGATGACACCACCATCCGGCATACAGGGATTCACCGCAGTAAAAAGCATAGGATTCCTGTACCGGAAAATCCCGACCCAAATCACATATAAACCCACTAGCCAGTAAACCTGCCAGGTTGGCCAATATTCCCATTGGACTCCCCTGATCCATTTCCCTTTCAGCTTACGTCGCCCTTTCCAGGTTAACAACGGTAAGCCGTAGTGGAATAATAAATACAGCGCTAACCCAACAAACACCAGGGCAGGTAACACCAAGGCCTCATAAATTTCGTACAGGTCCAGTAATTCCCTGCCGATGAAATAACTCAACCCAACAAGGAAGGGAGTCCAGATAGCTGCCGCAAGAGCGAATGCCCCGATAAAGGGTATGACAGGTGCATGAACCGCGCCCGCGGCAAAGTATGTGGCCGAACGGGTTCCGGGAAGGAACCGGGTGAAGATAATTATCCAGAATCCATTCTTGTGAAAGCGATGCTGGGCACGATTAACAGCCTTCTCTGAAACCAAAAACCGGGTCCATCGATGCGATAACAATGGCCGGCCAAAATGGTAACCCATCCAGAAGATAATCAGGTCGCCAATTAATATCCCGCTGAAGGCAGCAAAAACGGATTGCCCATAGCTCAAGAATCCTGAGGCGGCGATCAGCCCCGAAGTGATGGTGGTCAGGTCCTCCGATACGAAGGTACCAAAACATATCGCCAACATCGTGACAAAAGGATTCTCGGGAGCACTTCTTAAATCCAGATCCGGAAACTTGGCGGCAATATATCCGATTCCCAGAAACAGGGCAATTATCAGTAGGGATCCAATCCAGAATTTTGATGATTTCCACATGGTTTCACCAACCACTTATCATGGATTCCTCAAATCCTGGACCGTGTGCTTCACGTCTGGCATAACTAAACACTAAATTCTTCCCATTAATCATAACGATGGATTGGCTCACTGTTCTTGCATCTTCCCGGTCCATGGTCATCCCACACGCTGGTGGGGATCCTCGCATCCTCAAAATTGCTCCTGCTTGGTCAGCAAAAACCGCTTTATCACCCTTGAGTCTTTCCCACTGATCGGTTCGCCACCGACAAATTGATTCGGGATCATAGGAAGAGGTTGTCCAGAATTTCGGACATTCGGTTATTCCGCTTAATTTATCTCCATTCCAAGTCCATTGCTTTCCTCCCTCTCTGGAAAATATAAACAAGTGAAATGGTGCGAAATTACCTGTTAATTCTATCCCGGATAATTTCTCGATAGCAGAATCCATCGAACTGGAATGAATCAATTCCAATACAATTCCTCCCCTGCTTCGCAGACCTCCATTGTTTACTGGATTCCCGGAATAATGGTTCATTAAGGTCACAGCGAATCCAGCTTCCGAAACGGCCAGCCATGTTCCGCCTCCCTGAGGGTCACGTGGATACATCACTGGATATTTCCCACTGCCATCTATCGCAGGTAACTCGGCTTCTGGCCGACTCCTCTGTTCGTCCCGGTTAAAACAGATCCATAGATCATCTCCTGACACATCCCAGGCCAATGTACACATCCCTCAAGCTCCCTTGGCTTCGCGGTAATGTAAGGTCGAGGGAGCCACTCCAA
Source organism: Puniceicoccales bacterium (assembly GCA_030595525.1). Classification (GTDB taxonomy): domain Bacteria; phylum Verrucomicrobiota; class Verrucomicrobiia; order Opitutales; family Oceanipulchritudinaceae; genus Oceanipulchritudo. Next base: position 21,085 of record JAUVDD010000001.1, on the reverse strand, counting down.
ATCCGTCGGGAAACTCGTTTATTCCGTACCGGGTCGCGATGGATACAACAAGGGCGTAGTGATGAATTGTGTGACTGAGCAAAAATTGTAATTCCCGACGCAATGTTGTTTGGCTCCAGGACGAGTCACCCCCGTCATCCATTCGGATCCGCAACGGTTGGTCCAGGTCCTCCCCGGATATTTTTTTCAAGAAAATGCTTAAGCGAGCCATGACCCGTGACGCTTCTGACGGATCTTCTTCCATGGTTTCCCTGCGCTCACGTGAGTCATAATCTATCTCCGAGGATTCAAAGCCGTCCATGAAGGCAATATAGTGATCTATATTATGGCGAAAGTGCCCACCTATGGAACTTCCAAAGATTTCAGGACACTTACGTGCATAAACATTTGGGGAAATTGCTTCCAAGAGGGTGATTCCTTGTTCCAGGCAGCTCAGGTTGGCTTCAATCAACGTATTCATGGATTGTATTGTCCGATCAAGTAAGCATTCACGATTCACATTGGCAACCTTGAAGCAAAATCGATCCCCCCTTGCTATTTGAAGGATTTCCAATTTATTAATCTCCTTTAATATTACCATGCACGAAGATCCATTTGATTCCGTAGAAAGTGCCATAGACGATATTGCCGCTGGAAAGCTGGTTATTGTTGTTGATGATGAAGATCGCGAAAATGAAGGCGACCTGATCATGGCCGCTTCAACCTCCACCCCGGAAACCGTCAACATGATGATCCGTCATGCCCGGGGCCTCATTTGTGTCGCTACCGTAGAACACCATCTTAAGCGACTCGGCCTCAATCCCATGGTGGCCAATAACCGAGAAAGCAACCAGACCGATTTCACGGTGTCCGTCGATGCTTCCGAAGGTGTCACCACTGGTATCAGTGCAGCGGATAGATGCGCGGCCATCCACGTTCTTGGAGATCCGGAAGCCACCGCGGATCTATTAGTCCAACCAGGACACATTTTCCCACTCCGTGCCAGACCGGGTGGCGTCCTGCAACGGGCTGGTCACACTGAAGCAACCGTGGACCTTGCAGTTCTTGCTGGACTCCCTCCGGCTGGAGTTCTCTGCGAAATCCTCAACGAGGATGGCTCCATGGCACGTCTACCGGAGCTGATCGAATATAAGAAGCAGTTCGGATTGAAACTGATTTCCATTAAGCAGTTGATCGAGTATCGCCATAATCGCGAAAAACTTATCGAGAAAATCCACTCTCAGCCGTTTACGAATGCGCACGGCGACTGGACATTACACCTTTTCAAATCCCTGACTGATCATCGCATTCACTTTGCGTTAACCATGGGAGAGCTTGATTCGGAGCCCACTCTAGTCCGGGTTCAATCGGAAAACATCCTCAGCGATGTCTTCGACAGCCATTCCCCTGGCCAAAATCGCGTTATCGATCGAACCTGCAAAAAAATCGCGGAGGAAGGCAAAGGAGCATTTGTTTATATGACTCATTCCTGTTCGGGTCTGAATATTCCCGATTCCAGCGGTGCCGATTCTGATTCCTGTACTCTGGAACCCATCCATATGGATTTTCGTGGTTACGGTCTCGGGGCACAGATTCTCTATGCCCTCGGTCTGAGGAAAATCAAACTTCTCTCCTCTTCGCAGCGAAAACACGTGGCTTTGGATGGCTATGACCTCCATATCGATAGCTTTGTTTCCCTCTGATTTTTGCCGCTTAAATGTTTAACCTGACCATTCAACCAAAAAAACTTAACAAAATTCGCATTCTCGTGTTGACGAATTACCAAATATAAAGATTATATTACTCGAACTTAAGTAAGTTCATACATTTTTGGGGTATTAGTATAAGAGCTGGAACCGCGGCCCAATAGGGTCGCGGTTTTTTTTGCACATATAAGAAATTTGCTTGTCGGCACCCCTTATCTAGAGTTTTTTTCCCAATGAACCGCAAATAACAAAAAACTTTACGAGGAAAGCCAATGAGCGAAAATACATATGGACCAGGAACACTAGCCGTGCACGCCGGACAATCACCGGATCCAGCGACAGGAAGTCGGGCAGTACCGATTTACCAGACCTCAAGTTACACTTTCCGAGATACGGAGCATGCCTCCAACCTGTTTGCACTGAAGGAGTTGGGATACATTTACACCCGGATTATGAATCCGACCACGGATGTTCTTGAAAAACGGGTAACCGCCTTGGAGGGCGGAACAGCCGGACTAGCGCATGCCAGTGGGAGTGCAGCCGTCACAAATTCTATTTTAAACATCGCAGGAGCAGGTGAACACATCGTATCGGTTTCCCAGTTATACGGTGGAACCTACAATCTTTTCCAATACACATTACCCAAGCTTGGGATAGAGGTGACATTTGTGGATGGGGAGAACCCGGAATCCTTCCGCGAGGCGATTCGCCCGAATACCAAGGCTTTTTTTGGAGAAACCCAGGGCAATCCGCGCTTGAATCCCTTCCCGATCGAGGAAGTTGCGAAAATTGGTGCGGCAGAGGGCATTCCACTGATTCTAGACAATACCGCCCTGACACCGGCTGTCTGCCGTCCATTTGACTATGGTGCAAATGTAGTTGTCCACAGCCTGACCAAGTTTATCGGAGGCCACGGTACCAGCATCGGAGGAATGGTCGTCGATGGTGGGAATTTCGACTGGGGAAGCGGCCGGTTCCCTGGATTCACGGAGCCGGATCATAGTTACCATGGATTAGTTCACTGGGATGCTTTCAAGGCCTTCGAACCCGCAGGAGGAGCCAACATTGCCTTCGCCATGAAAATGCGGCTCCAACTTTTGAGGGATACGGGGAATTGTGCCTCGCCATTTAATTCATTCCTGCATCTGCAAGGGCTGGAAACTTTGCATCTTCGGATGGAAAGACATTGTTCGAATGCCCTGGCAGTCGCTCAGTTCCTACAAGGACACGATAAGGTTGCATGGGTCAATTATCCGGGTCTCACAGACAGCCCCCATCATGATCTTGCGAAGAAGTATTATCACAAGGGATTTGGTGCCCTGATTGGATTTGGCGTAAAAGGTGGCATGGAAGCAGGCCGCAAGACGATCGAAGGCATGGAGCTTTTCAGTCACCTGGCAAATATTGGTGACGCAAAAAGCCTGGCCATCCATCCAGCCAGCACGACCCACAGCCAGTTGACCGAGGATGAGCAAACCGCCAGCGGTGTGACTCCAGACTTCATCCGGTTGAGCATTGGTATCGAGGACAAGGAAGATTTGATCTCTGATCTGGACCAGGCGTTGGTAAACATCTAAGGATCTCAGGCATGCCAAAAGGCACGCCACGAAGTCCACCAGTTCCCAAGGGACGCCCATTTGTCCGCACCATGCATGGCGTGACATGGGATGATCCACTTTATTGGCTAAAGGAAAGTGATAATCCAGAAGTTATCACCCACTTAAAGGAGGAAAATGCTTACACGAATTTATTCCTGGAAAAATCAGGAAACCTGTCGGATTGCCTCTACCAGGAATTGCTTGGGCGTCTCGAACAAAACAACGAATCCGCTTCCTTTCCCGATGGGGATTACATCTACCAGTCACGCATCAAGAAAGGTGAAAACCATCGCCGATACTACCGAAAAAAGCGAACTGACAATGCGGATTGGACCCTGTATTTTGATGCAGAAACAGAATCTGCAGAAAATGATTATTTCGATCTGGCCTTCCTGGACATTAGCCCGGACGGACAAACTCTCGCCTATGCAATAGACTTGATCGGTGATGAATCATACACACTGCGGTTTCGTGACCTTGCGACGGGAAATGAGTTACCAGACCTAATTGATAATGTTGCCGGAGAGGGGGAATGGGATGCTTCCTCGAAGGTTTACTATTTCGTTCGAGAAGATGAATCCAAAAGACCGTGGCAGATTTTTCGCCACCGTCTGGGATCGAGGCCAAATGAAGCACAATTGGTTTATTCCGAATCTGATCCGTTGTACCATGTTGGTATTTATAAAAGTCAGGACTCGCATTATATTTTTGCGAGCAGCGAGAGCAAGGAAACCACCGAAATTGGCTATCTCCTGGCAACCGATCCAGAGGCTCTTTTCACCATCCTATTCCCACGGCGAGATGGGATTCAATACTGGCTGGAGCACTTGGATGGAAACTGGCTTGTCCGCACGAACGAAGACGCTCCCGATCATAAACTGCTCTCAGTATCACTGACAGAAACTGACCTATCCACAGGCACTCCGATAATTGATGCCCAAGTTGGTCGCCGGTTAAATGATGTTTTGCCCCTTAAGAATCACTTGATCGCGTTCGAGCGATCAAACGGATTGGACCAGATCCGTATCCTCGAACTCGATACACTCGAGGAACACATGCTCGAGGTTCCTGATTCGGTTTATGATTTGCAACCTACCGTTAATGCCGAATTCAACACCACTTCCTTCAACTTCATTTACAGCTCCCCTATCCGACCCTCTCAGACTGTTCGGTACGATTTGGTAACCAGAGAACGTGAAGTGCTCCGCGCCAGTACTGTTCCTTCGGGACATGATCCTGATCAGTACACTGTCTACAGGATTCATGCTGAATCGAGCGATGGTACAGCCGTGCCCATGACCATTATTCACAAAAAGTGTCTGTCCCAGGAACCGAAGACAACCAGCCCTGCCTTGCTTTATGGGTACGGTGCATATGGTAGCCCCGTGGAAACTGATTTCCGTTCATCATGGCTGACTTGGTTAGAACGCGGATTCACAATAGGGATAGCTCATGTTCGAGGTGGTGGGCTTCTCGGCGAAGAATGGTATCAATCGGGAAAACTTTCTCACAAGGAGAATTCCTTCAATGATTTCATCGCCTGCGCGGAGGAATTAATCAGGAAGAACTATACGACACCTGATCAACTACTCGTTGAGGGCGGCAGCGCCGGAGGCCTTCTAGTTGGTACTGTCTTGAATCGACGACCGGACCTTTTTAAGGCTGCTCTGCTCGAGGTCCCTTTTGTAGATGTCCTCAATACAATGCTCGATCCGTCTTTGCCACTGACTACTTTCGAATATGAAGAATGGGGAAATCCGGCCGAAGAAGCTGCCTTCAAGGACATTTTGAAGTACTCTCCTTATGAAAATGTCAGACCTGCGGCTTATCCGTCAATTCTCGCCACCGCCGGGTTGAGTGATCCACGCGTTCCATACTGGGAGGCTGCCAAGTGGATTGCCCGTATACGGAAACACAACACCGGAAAAGGTCCTATCATTCTGAAGACCCTTCTTGATTCAGGCCACTCAGGCGTGTCAGGTCGTTACGATTCCCTTAAGGAAATCGCTCTTCAACAGGCTTTCCTCCTAAGCGAGTTGCCGGTTTGACTGTTCTAATTTCAAAAATCCTGTCTGAAAAGAATCGGTTTTTTTGTTTTAACCCATTCATCTCGCAGGATTGACCTTATCCCGCTTAGCCCTTTGGTTAAGGGTATGCCACAAGACAGTACATTAAACAGGCAGAACATTGTCGCATGCATCTGGGACTTCGATAAAACCCTTATCCCAGGGTACATGCAATGGCCCATTTTCGAGTATTACGGAGTTGATGAGAAACGCTTCTGGAAGGAAGTGAATACGCTCCCGGAAAAGTATATTGCCAACGGTCAGAAGGTGTCCCCGGACATCATGTACTTAAACCATATTTTGACCTATGTTCGGCATGGGAAATTCGCCGGCCTGAATAATTCCCTTCTCCGACAATTGGGGGCAAAATTGAAACTATATCAGGGATTACCGGAATTCTTCCAAACCCTGAAAAACATTACCACGGATAATCCGTTATATGCCCGGTACGAAATCAAACTGGAACATTATATTATATCGACCGGTATTGCTGAGATGATTCGGGGCAGTGTAGTCGCGGAGCATATTGAACAAATCTACGGATGTGAGTTTATCGAGCACCCATTGCCACCAAACTATTTCGCACAGCAGGAGTTTGATATAACTGGTCCGGACGAAATCGCCCAAATTGGTTTTCTGGTGGATAATACCATCAAGACGCGCTTCATTTTTGAAATCAACAAGGGCACCAATAAGATTTCATCGATTGACGTGAATTCCAGAATTGCTCCTGAAGATCGACGGGTTCCCATTCGCAATATGATTTACGTGGCGGATGGTCCCAGCGACGTCCCGGTATTTTCTGTCGTTCGTAAGCATGGCGGCAAGGCTTACGCCGTTTACGAACCAAAGAATGAGAAGGAGTTTGCCCAGAATGACGCACTGAGGTCCAGTGAACGTGTTGACCATTTCGGACGTGCCGACTACAGGGAAAAAAGCGACACCCACATGTGGCTGACCACCCATGTTCGCCAGATCTGCGACAGGATTGTTGATGAGTCCGAACGAGCTCTGAATTATCGAGTGGGTCGCCCTCCTCAACACATCCATAGTGACGACCCGCCCGTAAAAGGAAAGCAGCTTCAGGAAGATCTTTTCGAGGAAGTGGAGAAGAAGGATAAGGCGTCCAAAAAGTGACGTTGGCAACATCCTCTGAAAAAGTACACCTCGAGAGCAACCTGCGCCGATTCGTTATATTCAGGGTATTCTTTAATGCCCGGTTCTACTATCCCGTCTTCACTATCCTGTTTCTTGATTACGGATTAACGCTGGAGCAGTTCTCAATATTGAACCTGGTCTGGGCGCTGACCATCGTCCTGGCAGAAGTCCCCTCTGGTGCGCTCGCAGATATCGTAGGAAGGAAGCGACTCGTTGTCTTTGCAGCATTCCTCATGTTCATTGAAATGGGCCTACTGGTCTTCGTTCCAATTGGGGCATCGCCGGTCTTGTTTCTAGTATTCCTGGCAAATCGAATTTGTTCAGGATTAGCCGAGGCAGCGGCAAGTGGAGCCGATGAAGCCCTGGCATATGATTCGCTGGTGGAACTTGGAAGGGAAAGTGAATGGGCGGGGTTGCTGGAAAAGACGACTCGCTACATGTCGATGGCCTTTTTCATCATCATGATAACTGGGGCACTCTCCTACGATTATCACTTTGTTAATACTGTTCTGGGGTTTCTCAACGAGGACTGGTCACTGCAGCGTGAATTGGTTATCCGTTTCCCAGTTATTTTAACCTTACTCACTTCATGTATTGTAGTTGTCACTACACTCGGGATGCATGAAATCCAGACCGCAAACAGAGAGTCCAAGGTGACTCAACAGCAAGAGATCTCAATACTTCGTACAATCTCGGCATCCTTCTCACAAGTCATCAAGGCTGCCAGTTGGACCCTGAATCACCGATTCGTCTTGTTTGTAATCCTGGCTGCCCTGGCTCTTGATAGTGTTGCACGACAGTTTGTCATTCTTGCCAGTGAGTATTATCGGTTTATCCATATTCCGACAGCGTGGTTTGGATTTATAGGCGCAGGCATGGCAATCATAGGAATCATCAACGCAAAGATCTCCAAGTACCTTGTCACCCACCATTCCCCATTCTTTAATTTCATGGTGCTGTCAGTTGTCCTGATGACCGGGTTGATTGGCATTATGCTAACCATTCCGTGGTTTGGAGTTCTTTTCGCGATTTGTGTTTTTTCCATGATGGGCATGGTGGCATACCAATCCAGTTTCTATCTCAACCGGGAAGTGGATTCAGCGCACCGAGCCACCGTGCTCAGCTTTCGTGGATTGGCCCTTAATCTGGGATTGGGACTGGCCAGCTTGCTGTATACAGGTTTGATCACTGCAATCAAGGCAGCCGAGGAGAAAGGGCTTTCTCCTGCGCAAATCCACGAAGCCGCATTCGTGGATTCGTTGAAAGCTTTTCCGGTATATTTTCTGGTTCTTTTGGTCCTGATTATGATCCTCGGACGAATCTTTTTCAGACAGGCTCAAGTCTGTTTTAAAAAACCTGATTAAGCGCTTTTACAGACAGCTAGAGATCAATGCGGGGAGAAGAACGTGAAGCCGTCAGTAGAGTCTAATTGGGCACTGGCCTGATTTACGGCTATTCGCGATCAAGTTTCGGCTCGGGCCCAGAATCCGGTGCACCCTGTGTCTTGGCACGTGTCCGTAATCTCAGTCCCTGCAATCGGATAAAGCCGCTGGCATCGTCGGGATTGTAATCACTCATGACACCTTCCATCGACGCAACATCCTCGTCATACAGGGAGTATGGAGACTTGCGACCGACGGTAAAGATATTGCCTTTGAACAGTTTTAACCGAACAGTTCCGGTTACCTTTTCCTGGCTCTTGTCGAAGAAGACCTGCAATGCCTCACGTTCCGGAGCATACCAGAACCCGTTGTAAATCAACTCACCGTACTTGGGAATCAGGCTATCCCGCAAGTGCTCCAAATCCCTGTCGAGCGTCAATGTTTCCATTTGCTTTCGAGCATTTAACAGGATGGTTCCGCCCGGTGTTTCATAGATACCACGGCTCTTCATCCCGACAAAGCGGTTTTCAACAATATCAACTCGTCCGATACCGTGCTTGCCGGCTAGAGTATTGAGAACTTTCAAGATATCTCCCGGAGACAGCTTTTCACCATTAACGGCCACACAATCACCCGAATCGAAATCCAGATCAACATGCTCCGCTTCATTTGGCGCATCTGCTGGATCAACGGTCAACTTGAACATGTCCTTGTTTTCGTCTGTCGTCGGATCAAACCATGGATCCTCAAGAATACCGGCTTCATAGGAAATGTGGAGCAGGTTCCTGTCCATGGAATAAGGCTTCTTTGCGGATGCTTCGATTGGAATTTTTTGTTCCTGACAGTAGGCAATCATTTCCTTTCGACCTGGGAATTGCTTCCGAAACTCAGCCATCCTCCATGGAGATATAATCTGCAGATCGGGCGCCAAAGCGGCGTAAGTTAATTCAAACCGAACCTGGTCATTGCCTTTACCAGTTGCTCCATGTGACACCGCATCTGCCCCTTCCTTACGGGCAATGGCGATTTGTGCCTTGGCAATAAGTGGTCGCGCAATGGAAGTCCCCAGATAATACTGGTTCTCATACATGGCGTTGCCTCGCATCATCGGATATATAAAATCGCGCGCGAATTCTTCGACCAAATCGACTGTGTAATGGGCACTCGCACCCGTTGCCTTCGCCTTTTCAGCCAGACCGTCAAGTTCCTCTTCCTGACCGACGTCCGCTGCGAACGTGATGATTTCTGCGTTATAGTGGTTCTTTAACCAGTTAACGAGAACGGAAGTATCCAATCCTCCAGAATATGCCAAAACGATTTTCATGATATTTGCCTCTTATTTGCTACTAAGGAAAGAAAGGATCGCCTTCTGTGCATGCAAGCGGTTTTCTGCCTGATCGAAGACAATGCTCTGCTTGCTCTTGTAAACCTCCGAAGAAACCTCTTCACCTTCATGTGCTGGAAGGCAATGCATGAAAACTGCATCTGGTTTGGCAACCGCCATTAGGGAGCCATTCACCTGATACGGGGCCATCTCCTTCAGGCGCTGGTCCCGTTGCTCCTCATCACCCATGCTAACCCAAACATCTGTGTACAGGACATCCGCTCCAGTTGCTGCTGCTTCAGCATTCTCTGTGAATACGTAAGTCTTCGGCAATCCTGCCTCTTCCAGCCACTGGTCAACAATCGAATGGGGAGCGAAGTTAGCCGGACCACTCAACGAGATTTCCATTCCGGCCATGGCTCCTGCTAAAATCCAGGAATGTGCCATATTGGAACCACAATCTCCGTAGAAGGCTAGCTTCCGATCCTTGAGAGAATTGAGCAGATTGCCACTCGTTCCCAATCGCTCAGAGATAGAGAGCAAATCGGCCACGATCTGGCATGGATGCAAGGCGTCTGTCAGGGCATTAACTACAGGTATGCTACCTTCACTGGCAAACTCCTCGATGATACTGTGTTCAAAGGTCCGGATGATCAGGCCATGTAGGTACCTGGAGAGCACTTTCGCGGTATCCGATACCGTTTCCCCCCGGCCCGTTTGCATCCGCTTCTGATCGAGGATCATGGTGTGCCCTCCCAATTCGTTGATGCCGACCTCAAAGGAGACGCGCGTCCGGGTGGAAGATTTGTGAAACAGAAGAGCCCAAGTTTGGCCAGCCAATGGCTTGTACGGGCAATTGCCCCTGTTTGCCTTCATTTCTGCGGCAACTTCAAGAGCTTCTCCGAGTTGGTCGATTGATAAGTCTGTGACTTTTAAAAAATGTGGAATTTTCTTCATGATTATACTGTGGTTCCAAATACAAAATCTAGGATTTCTATGCAGGTATTGAGATCCTGCTGACTAATATTCAAAGGTGGCATAAGTCGAACTCCGTCGGCTCCACCTCTCACAACAAGCAAACCGTTATCTCGCAATCTGTTTACCCATGCCATCGGGTCACCTTTTACTACCAGGGCAACATGATAACCGATTCCTCTTAGACCCGTCAGATGCTGTGGATGCTTGGCGACAAGCTTCTTTAAGGATTCATGCCAAGTAACACTCAATTGTTCGACTTTATTCAATAGGTTCTCTGCCTCAATTATATCCAGAACAGCCAATGCAGCCGTACAAGCCATCGGGTTTCCACCATAAGTGGTACCATGGGATCCAGGTGTAAACAGTTCAGCATATTGTTCGCTCACCCAGCCAGCCCCGATCGGGAATCCTCCGCCAAGCCCCTTCGCCATTCCGATTGCATCCGCGTTAATTCCCGAATGTTCGAGGGCAAAGAATTTGCCTGTCCGACCAAGACCACACTGGACCTCGTCGATCAGGAGAAGTAATCCCTTTTCGTCGCAAAGTTCGCGAATTCCCTGAAGGAACTCTGTAGTGGCCGGATGGATACCGCCTTCTCCCTGGATGGTCTCCAGAAGAATTGCACAAACAGAATCATCCACTAACTCTCGAAAGCTCTCTACATTGTTGAATTCACCGTGCAAGAAACCCTCCAGCATCGGACCAAATCCATTCTGAATCTTGGCCTGTGGAGTTGCCGCCATTCCTCCGAATGTCCGTCCATGAAAGGCATTCATGGCAGTGATTACCTTGAAACATTTTCCCTCATCGCCCCCGGATTTCTTTTTACCCCACAACCGGGCAAGTTTAATGAGGAATTCGTTCGCTTCGGCACCGCTGTTGCAAAAGAAAACTTTGCCTTCCCCGGCTTTCTCGCAAAGCCGTTGACCGAGCTCCGCTTGCTGGGAAATACCATACAGGTTACTGACATGTCCGAGGCGACCAGCTTGTTCACTGATTCGTTTAGTCCATTCAGGATGACAATGACCTACCGTGTTGACAGCAATGCCACTGACAAAATCCAGATAACGTCGATTCTCTGCATCCCATACGTAACTACCCTCACCGCGCACGAGTGTCATCGGTGCAGGGCCATAGTTCTTCAGAATGTGTGCATCGTAGACGGCCGAAACCTTCTCGGATGTGACTTTACTGGATGTTATTGATGACATAAATGAGTTCCTTAAGATGGATTGTGGACAATTTCTGTTCCAACCCCCTTGTCTGTGAAAATTTCAAGAAGAATACTGTGTGGCATCCGTCCATCAATCAAGTGGACGCGATGAACGCCACGACTCATCGCATTCACGGCACTCTCGACTTTTGGCAACATGCCGCTCCCGATCACGCCCTCGTCCCTTAATCCCGGCACTTCGGATTCCGACACGCTGGATATCAAAGTATTGGGGTCCTTCGGATCCCGCAACAGCCCGGGAACATCACAAAGATAAACCAGTCTTCTTGCACCAATTGCTGATGCCAGATGGGCCGCAGCAACATCCGCATTAACATTATAGTGCTGTCCGTCAGCATCTCTTCCAACAGGTGAAACGATCGGCGTGTAATCCTGTTCCAAATACTTTTTTAATTGAGTTGTCTCAACGTGCTTAATGTCGCCGACAAAACCAAGGTCGAGTGGATTTCCATCCTTGTCCTTTTCAAGTTTACTGCAACGGAAAACATCCTGTCCCTTGACGCCGATCGGTTTTCCTTTCCTGATCTGGATGTTCTCACAAATTCCCAGGTTGATCTCATTATTCAGCGTATTTTCGACTATTCCGATAGTCTCGGAATCGGTAAACCGTAACCCATTCTTCCATAGTGGTTCGATGTTTGCTTCGGCCATTGCCTTGTTAATGGCAGGCCCTCCACCATGAACAACAATCACATGTATGCCAACTGTGGCTAAAAACACCAGGTCGGTTGCCACACCAACTCGAGCTTGCTCGGTATCCATGAACGATCCGCCAAACTTTACTACAAAGATGCTGCCCTTGAACTGCTGAAGATAGGGCAAGGCCTCCATCAGCACTTCGGTTTTTGTTTCAATGTTTATGTCAACCGGCATAATTATTCCGACTTGTTAAAGTTTACATATCCTTCGGTTAAGTCAGTCGACCAGAGATGTGCCGTGCCAGATCCTGTACCCAGATTCACAACGATCTTGAACTGTCTTTTGGCGACAATTGCTTTCCATAATTTTTTGTTCCCATCAAAGACTTCACCTCTTGCGAAAACCGGGACCGAATCATGATCCTCCCCTTCACAATACCAAAGCTGAATGGTTTCCTCGGACATCTCGGCTCCACTATATCCCAATGCATCCATCAACCGACCCCAGTTTGGATCATTTCCATACCAGGATGATTTTACTAAAAGAGAATTTCCAATCGCCCGGGCTGCAAGGTTTGCATCATTATTTGTAGTGGCACCTTCGATACACACTTCAACAACTTTTGTAATTTTCTCGCCGTCCCCGACAATCTTGCGGGCCAATGATCCACAGACTGCTGAAAGAGCTGCTTTAAAGGAGTCCCATTCCTGCGTATCCGGTTCGATATATACACCACTCGAGCCATTGGCAAATAGCAGCACCGTATCATTCGTGCTTTCATCTCCATCAACCGTTATGGCGTTAAATGAGGAACCAACACACTCCCTGAGTAACGAATCAGCTTCTCCTTTTCCCAGAGCAACATCCGTACAAATAAAGGCCAGCATTGTGGCCATGTTTGGCTCAATCATCCCGGCTCCTTTGGCCATTCCGGCAATGTGAATTTCGCCAAGATCTGTCTCCACCGAAGCAGAACAAACTTTCCTGCATGTGTCTGATGTCAATATGGCGTCAGCTGCATTCAATCCGGACTGCTTGTCATCCTTTAGAGAACTAATTGCCAAATCGATCCCCTTCTCGATCTTGTTCATGGGCAACTTCTCGCCAATCCTACCCGTCGAAGACACAAATATTTCCTCTGGCAGACAGTCCAGTTTTTCAGCGACAAGCTTCTGCATAGTCAACGCATCCTGCATACCGGCGCTTCCGGTACAGGCATTGGCGTTTCCACTGTTCGCTACAAATCCCTTGAAATAATCCCCACTGGCCAGCATTTCCCGACCGAGTCTAACCGGCGCTGCGGCCATTTTGTTCCTTGTGAATACTCCTGCAACGGTACAAGGACATTCCGAAACAACCAATGAAAGATCTAACCGACCGTCTTGTTTGTCACGAATATCACAATGAACTCCGGATGCACTGAAACCGGTAATCTCGCCGCATCCGACTCCATCTTCACTTATTTGAAAATTGCTCATTTTACATTACTCCTTTAACTGAGTCCGTCGAATTCCGGCATTCCCAACCGAAGATTCATAATCTGAACAGCTTGTCCGCTGGCACCCTTTACCAAGTTGTCTTCCGCACTGGTGATAATCAAATTCCCCGTCCGATCATCCATGAACGCCGAAAAATCGACGCGATTTCGTCCTGTAACATTCCTTGTATCAGGAGTTTTTCCAGTCGGAAGGATTCCAACTCCGGACCTACCATTGAAGGTCTTCTGCCAAATTCCATACACCGATTCCAAATCAACTTTTTCAGGCACAACGATCGTTGTGGCAATTCCCCTCATCATAGGGACCAAATGTGGAGTGAACTGAACGACAACAGGATGACCTGCTGCTAATCCCAGTTGTTCTTCGATTTCCGATATATGCCGATGTGTTCCAAGTCCATAGGCCAGGGCGCTCTCACTCCTCTCACAATAACTGTAAAACAAACTCTCCTTCTTGCCAGCGCCTGACACACCACTCATCGCATTGATAACAATCCCTGTTTCAACTGAAATGATTCCTTCCCGCATCAGGGGAATCAACGGCATCAGAATGCTCGTGGGATAACAGCCAGGACAGGCGATCAATTGTGATCTTTTCCAATCCTCTCCCGATAATTCCGGCAAAACATATGGAACCTTCTCTAGCCACTCCGCTGCGGGATGGGGCTGATCATAGTATTGCTCGTAAAGCTCAGGTGAGTTCAGCCGGAAATCAGCACTTAAATCGATAACAATTCTCCCAGCATTCACCAAATTTAGTGCATATTTGGCCGCAATCCCATGGGGAAGAGCCAGAAACCAGACGTCCACCGGTTCCAACGATAGCGCTTCCGGATCTGCTTCTACAAATTCAAGATCCCCAACGAGACCAGTGAGTCGGGGAAGCACTGAATCCACTCTCTTACCCTTGTATGAACGGGAAGCCACCACGAGCTTACCAACTCCTGGGTGCTTTGATAGGATTTCCAGCAAGACTTCTCCAGAATATCCGGATGCTCCAACTATACCGACTGTTTGCATGATAATTAGTTTATTGAAAGTTTAGAAAAAAGAAAAAGAAAAAAGGGCCCATTCTTACCTCGGCAGGCGACTGCCGAGGTAAGAATGGACCCTTTTGAAAGGATTCGGTTCCTCGAATACAGAACGCCTTAGCGCTTGCTGAACTGGAAGCGCTTACGTGCGCCTGGCTGTCCAGGTTTTTTCCGCTCACGTCGTCGAGGATCGCGTTTCAAATGCCCGGCCTTCTTAAGAGGGATCCGCAATTCGCTATCGTGCTTTTCCAGTGCCCGAGCCAAACCATGGGCAATTGCAGTAGCCTGTCCGTTTGGTCCGCCACCTTGCACCTTGGCGATTACGTCAAACTTGCCTTTCAAGTCAACTGTCACCAGTGGTGCCTCGGTCGCCCGAGCAAGAGATTCTGAATAGCAGTATGTTTCCATCTTTTTGCCATTCACGATAAACGAGCCGGTTCCGTTGGGAATTAAACGGACTCTAGCCGAAGCCCGCTTGCGCCGTCCGGTTGCTGTAATAACTGTTGGTGTGTCTGTCATCTCAGATTAAAAATTGGGTTAGGCAGTATACGGAACAGGATTCTGTGCTTCATGCGGATGCTCAGAACCAGCATAGATCTTGAGCTTCTTCAATTGAGCGCTGCCCAAGCGGTTGCGTGGAAGCATTCCCTTAACAGCGTGCTCGATAATGAACTCGGGCCGCTTTTTACGGAAGTCCTTGAGGCCCACATACTTCTCGTTACCGAAATAACCACTGTAGAACATGTACTTCTTCTGTTCTTCCTTGCGGCCGGTCACGACTACTTTGTTGGCGTTTAAAACAACCACGCAGTCACCCGTATCGATGTGCGGTGTGTAGGTCGGACGAAGCCGGCCACGTAAAATATTCGCAATCTTAACAGCCAAGCGTCCCAGGACCTGCCCTTCAGCGTCGATCACATACCACTTGGGTTCGATTTCCCCTTGTTTTGCCAGATAGCTTTTCATCGTCAGAAAAAAGGAAGGACCGTAGATTTAGCCCCTACCCTGTCAACTCAATTTAGTAGAAATTCTGGATGGAAATAAAAAACGCGCGCCTGCCAAACAGGCGCGCGTCGTTGGATTTCAAGATTATTGTCCAATTAGAAGCCGAAGCTGAAGCTGCTGGCGACAGTAAGCTTATTCTTTTTATCACCATCAATTTCCTCATCAGCACCATACCAATTTGCTCCGATACTCATGGAAGCATTCTCAGACAGCGTAATACTGTAGGCTATCCCAGCACCGAAGTAAACATAGCTGGATCCGCCACTGGCATCCACATAACCGAAGTATCCAACCAATTCCATGGCCGTTTTTTCACTTACTTCGAACATGTGTCCAGCAGAAGACTCAATTGTGAATGCTTCCAGATCAAGGTCATAGAAAACGTAAACAGATGGGCTTAATGGTGCCTCAAAGCTCAGACCAGTATAAACTTCGAAAGTGTTTACGTCACTGTCGAAAACACCGTCGGCACTATCGGGGTAAGTGTAATAAGTGAACCCTACGTCTGCACTAACCAAATCGTTGATGTCGAAGCCATAGCCGGCATAGAAATCAACTTCACTTTCATACTCATTGTCTGTCGGCAAAGCTGCCCAGAGACCCACATACATGTCACCATAGCTAATATCCACTGACGGAGCTATATAATCGTCAGCAAAATGTACACCGCGGAAGATGTATTGGGATTCATAGGCAACCGAAGTGCTGATGGACAGATCCTGTGCACTCGCGAATGCAGTACCCGCAAGAATAGCGACCACAATTGCAATTGTCTTTTTCATTTTCATTTTCTTCTTCGTAGTTATCGTTATTAATATAACCAAAGAATGATCACATACCTTGGTCAAATATTGTCAATTTAGAACTAGAAGCTGGTTGTGTTCCAATTCACTCTATAAGCACAATTTTTTAAAATAATATAAATTTTAATTTTAAGTATCAATATAGGGATCTATCTGCAGATCAGGGTTGTGTTCAGGTTGGATTTCATCCAAATTGGAGGCATGACTCACGTAAGCCCCCTACAGGAACAAATCACCGACCAACTGTCGCAACTTAAGCTTTATACTACGGTTGTGGCCGACACGGGTGATTTTGGATCCATCCAAGCTTTCGAACCTCAGGATGCCACTACCAATCCAACTCTCATCTATAAGGCCGTCCAAATGGAGGCTTACTCCCATTTGTTGGAAAAAGCAGCCGAATTGGCCGAGAAGGAAGGTATTCATGGAGATATGTTAATGGACAGTGTTCTGGACCATTTGCTGGTGTTATTTGGGAAAGAAATCCTTAACATTATTCCCGGTCGCGTGTCTACGGAAGTCGATGCTCGGCTCTCATTTGATGTTCAAGGGACAGTCGAAAAGGCCAAACACATCATTCAGTTATACGACAATCAAGGCATTGAAAGGGATCGGGTCTTGATAAAAATCGCCTCCACATGGGAAGGGCTTCAAGCAGCTTCCTTGCTGGAACGTGAGGGAATTCACTGTAATCTAACACTCCTGTTTTCCCTGATCCAGGCCATTCAGGCCGCTGAAAACGGATGTACTCTGATAAGCCCCTTCGTTGGGCGTATCCTGGACTGGTATGTAGCACAGACAGGAGGTGATTACGCGCCACAAGACGACCCGGGGATTCAATCATTAACCCAAATCTACCACTATTTGAAACATTATGACCTCAAAACAAAGGTCATGGGCGCTAGTTTTCGCAATATTGGACAGATAAGGGCGTTGGCAGGTTGTGACCTTTTGACAATCAGTCCAAACCTACTGAATGAACTGCAAAATTCCCATGAACCATTGGAACAGCAGTTGTCAGAAACCCGCGCCAAGCTGGAACCAATCCAACGAATGGACATCGATGAAAAGACTTTTCGTTGGCATATGAACGCCGATCCAATGGCCACAGACAAGTTAGCCGAGGGAATCCGTGTATTTGCTGCTGATACGGAAAATTTGATCGATCTGATCAAAAGGGAAGTTATCGATTGAGCCTACCTTTGTACAAAAATGATCATCCACCTAGTATTTTTAAACATGCTTCCTGAATCGGAAGGATCATCCGGAAGTGAAAACGCACAGAAACTAATCGGCATGCTGAAGGATTTGCCCGGCAAGATTCCTGAAATTGATGAACTTGAAGCTGGATTGGATATCAGTAAGAGCCCGGCTTCCTATGAAATCGGATTAATGACAAAATTCCGCTCCATGGAAGATCTGGAAACATACAGGGTTCATCCTGATCACCAGAAAGTTATCAGCTTTGTCCAAAAAACAACTTCTGCACGAGCCGTTACTGATTACGTAGTCTGAATCTAGAGATTGATCCGGAAAATATGAGCCGGAGCTTTCCTAGGATCCAAATGGATATAATTGCTCGAACCCCTCCAGTTATAGGAGGGACTGGATGCATCGTAGAGATCCGTAACAGTAAATGCCTTGTCATGACCAATCCCCAATTCAGATAGAGGCAGGGAAAGTTCCCCACCCTGAGGCTTGTACCAGTCGAAATTTACGACAACAAGGATCTGATCCCGTCGATCCGGCGTCTGTTTTAGATAAGCGAGAAGCTTTCCGTTATCGCATTCCACAAACTGGACATTATTTGTCCGCTGAAGGGATGAATGAGTGTTTCGAATATGGTTTACCCTGGCAATTTCGTTTTTCAGGTTACCGGGCTTATTCCAATCCCAGTTCTTTAACTCATATTTCTCGTTGTGGTTATATTCCTCTTTCCCGGGAAACGGTTCACTTTCCATCAATTCGAAAGCCGGGCCATAGATCCCAAGATTTGAACTCAAGGTGGCAGCTAATATATAGCGCCCCATAAAGGTCGCACGATTACCATTCTGCAAATCTTCATGAAGAATATCAGGAGTGTTTGGCCAGAAATTGGGAATGAAGAATTCCTTTACATCAGTTTTGGTCAGCTCTTCCAAATAGGCCTGAAATTCCTCAGGATGATTTCTCCAAGTAAAATATGTATAACCTTGAGTAAATCCTACCTTCGCGAGGCGATACTTCCTTTTTGGTCGAGTAAATGCCTCAGCAAGAAACAGCACTTCAGGGTGCTCTTTCTTGATTTCCATAATACACCAGCGCCAAAACTCCATCGGCTTGGTATGAGGATTATCCACCCGGAATATCTTGACTCCAATATCAATCCAGAAGTCGAAAACACTCTTCAATTCCTTCCACAAGGCCTTCCAATCCTTAGTTTCAAAATCAAAAGGAAGAATATCTTGATATTTTTTAGGCGGATTTTCAGCGTACTGGACCGAGCCATCCGGTCTCCATTTGAACCAGGTAGGATGTTCCTTCACGTACGGATGGTCAGGGGTGCATTGGAACGCGATGTCGATCGCCACTTCCAGGCCGTGGAGTTCCGCTTCCAGGATCAGCTGTTTAAAATCCTCCATCGTTCCGAGCTCAGAATGCAATGATTTGTGACCGCCTTCTGATGAACCAATCGCCCATGGGCTACCTACATCGCTTCCTGCTGCTACGAGCGTGTTATTTTTTCCCTTCCTGAACTCCAGGCCAATGGGATGGATCGGTGGGAAGTAAACAACATTGAAACCCATTCTACTGACTTCGGCAAAACGTGTAGTCGCATCTTTGAAAGTCCCATGTTTCGACAGGTCATTAGCACATGAACGGGGAAAGTATTCGTACCAGGTACTAAAATAGGCTGCCTCACGCTCTACCATCAACTGGAGACTTTCACATGATGATTGAAGGGACCTGTCCGGGTGTTTTCTGACCAAATCGAAGAACTCCGAGCTCCGGGCAAGAGATACTTTTTGCGTTAAATCTCTGGAATGATCCCCCAATATCTCAGCCCACTGCTTCAGCTGTTTTGCGTCTGCCCCCTTCGCTCGCTTGACGGCCTGGATGACCATCTCAGCTCCTATATCAATTTCCACACTGATTTTCGAATCACCACTATCAGACTTTTTGACAAACCCAATATGCCAATTTCGGAACAAGTCCGCCCATCCGGTAAT
Source organism: Puniceicoccales bacterium (assembly GCA_030595525.1). GTDB lineage: Bacteria > Verrucomicrobiota > Verrucomicrobiia > Opitutales > Oceanipulchritudinaceae > Oceanipulchritudo. The sequence goes on along the minus strand of JAUVDD010000001.1, from coordinate 1,475 downwards.
TCTATACTCATATCGACCTATCTCGGGGGGGATGAATTGTCCGGAAAACTCATCATTACCCAAATCACGCATAGGTGAGGCTTCCCAGCGTTTATTACCAATCTTCCTGTGTTCCAGGACGACATCCAGATGGTCATGCCCATCAGCAATCACATGTGCTGTCACATGGAAGGTTTCTCCCTCTGGCCTCTTAACAGGAAATTGGCCTCCACCAACCGCTGGATAAACATGATCGATCACGACCCGTGCAGGTCCACTAAATTGTTCAAGTGATTTCATTATGAATAAATTCCGTATTTCAGTCACATTACAAAAGGGAAGCGTACAGATCCGCTGTCTGTTTGGCTATCGTTTCCCAACTGAAAGTGTTGATTGCTCGTTTACGACCTGCCTGCCCAAAAGCTTTTCGAACATCCGGATTTGCCATCAATCGGTTAACCTGATCAGCCAAATCCTTGGAAAAAGAATCCGGGTCCAGTGGTGAGAATGGCGACTCGTGATATTGTGCAACCGGCACAAGATATCCTGTTCGGTCATGGACAATGACTTCAGGTATACCACCAACGCTGGATCCAACTACCGGTGTTTCACAGGCCATTGCTTCCAGGTTGATAATACCGAATGGCTCGTAAATTGAGGGACAACAAAAAACCTCTGCTCCCGAGTAAAGCTGGATCACAGTCTTTTTATCAACCATTTCATCAATCCAGAAAATGCCGTCCCGCTCCTTACTGGCTGCTTCGACCGCTGCTTTCATTTCAGCAGCAATCTCTGGTGTGTCGGGTGCACCGGCACACAGAACTACTTGATAGTCAGGATCCATATGGCGAATTGCATTGGCTAGATAAACAATTCCTTTTTGACGGGTAATTCGACCAACAAAGAGGACAAAAGGTTTATCCGGGCTGATCCCATATTTCTGCAGAGCTGGGGTCGCATCAACCTTGGTGTACTCCACTGGATCTATTCCATTGTATATAATGTGTACTTTCGAAGGATCCACGTTGAACAGCTTTAATATGTCATTTCGGGTTCCTTCAGACACGGCGATTACCGCATCGGCCATTTCAATCGCAGTTTTCTCAACCCAGCAGCTGAAATCATATCCACCTCCCAGTTGCTCACGCTTCCATGGGCGTAATGGTTCGAGAGAATGTACAGTGATGACCAGCGGAATTCCGTAGTTCAGTTTTGCCATAATCCCGCTCATATGAGTGTACCAGGTATGACAGTGAACAACATCCGCATCGATGTTACGCGTGTTGAAATTCAAGCATCTTTGAACAGATCCAAACACGCCTTCCAACGCTTTCGGAGAGGTATATTCTGATGTATCTACCTCCGTTCCAAATACGTACAAATTTTCATTCCTTATGTTCTGGTCCCCGAAGGACCTCACCTCCACAGGAAGGATTCTACTAAGCTCCCGGCTCAGGTATTCCACGTGCACGCCGGCTCCGCCATAAGTGTAAGGC
>JAUVDD010000367.1 GCA_030595525.1 Puniceicoccales bacterium | reverse complement strand
GCCATTTGACGGTTTTGTCCCTGCACTTCAATACAACGCGGCCAAACCTTAATTCCTTCGCCTTTAATGACATGTGCCAGAATGCCACTATTCCCTCTAAATTCCTGATAATTTGTCAGTCCTTCCGGTCGCACAAACATCAAATCGCCTTCAAGGATATAGTCCTTGTAGACCTTTTCTGTACAAAGGAAACCAGCGGGCTTACCAGTGCATTCAAGAATACCATTCTTGATTACGAAAGTTCCTTTATTCTTGGTCACATACTTGCCGCTGTTTTCTTCATCAACAAACCTGAACCGAATCCCATCAAAGTCTTTGTCCAACAGAGTGGTCCACCCTTCATCGCAACAAGGTTCCGGTTTCGGAATTTCCTTAATCTTTATATTCTTGAATTGAATCAGAGCGGATGCAGCGGAATAAGTCTTCGTCTCTGGATCGTATTTTCCATGATGCTGGAGAACAATTGGGGCTTTCGTTCCTACACCCGGCATACGCGAATCTATGACCAGCTTTCCGTTGAGGACAACTTGGATGGATTCACCGACCATGGTAATCTGCATTTGATTCCATTCACCCACTGGATTGTCCGCAGGGACCATTGGCAAAGCACCTCGAACCAAATCAGGATCTTCGCTTCGATGGTTTGCCCATATTTGACCCGATCCACATGGCCAGCACCAAAGATTAACTTGGGAGTTAGGTTCACCACGCGTGTAGACACCAGAGTCCGCATTGGCTATGGCGATAGTCATTGGTTTTCCATCAGCATCGATCCTTTGCGAGCCATCATGGTTGAACACCTTGGCGTTGTAGGGATCCCCTGTGGTTTGCTTGAATCGCCACTCGAACTGTAGAACGTAATCCTCGTAGTCCTTCTCGGTAACCAGATGTCCACCCATGGCGGAATAATCTAGAACACCATCAATGACCTTCCATGTATGTTCCTCTGCAGGAGCCACCCAGCCAGTCAGGTCCTTTCCATTGAAGAGATCAACGAACCCGTAAGTTTCGACCTTCTTTTGTCCGAGAGCCAGACAGGGAACCAGTGAAATGGTTAAACCAATAATTATCAGCTTTGTTAGTATGTGTTTCATATTCTTCTTCTCCTTATTTATTTAAATCCTGCAGGATCTTCTGAGTCGCCTTGACTCCTTCAACTGGACCAAGGTTCTTTCCTTCATATTCGATAGCCACGATATCCGTGAATCCGGCATCCGTGACACTCTTCATCAGGCGAGGATAATCGAAATGTTCCAACTCGCCGTTTTCATATATGTCGTGTGTTTTTGCAGAAACAACCACCGCATAAGGCATCATGGCAATTGTTCCCTCGTAGGGATCCACATCCAGCATCTTTCCGAAATCGGGCATCAGTTTGCAACTCGGATGATCGACCGTCCGCGCAATATCTGCAAGGAATGTTCCGTCCTTGGTCCAATCGGATGCACCTGGTTCAATTGCCAGAATAATTCCCTTTGACTGCGCATAGTCCGCGAGAACCTGAATCGCCGTTACGGCGTTTTGTAGCGCCGCTGCCCTGTCACCACCTGTCGGTGCCTTGACAAATACCCGCACAAAGGAGGAGCCCAGCATTACTGCACGATCCACATCCACAAAGAACTTCTCTGCCTGGGCCTTTAGATCAGCTGGTTCACTATTACGAACATCCACAGCACCCGCCATCAGAAGGAAGATTTCAACACCTTCCGCATCGGCACGACTCTTCAACTTTTTATAGAACTCAGGATTATCGACCTCCTCCTTCGGGAAGCCACCATACCAGACATCCACCTTGGTGATCCCAAAGGTTTCCTTCACAAATGCCGGATAGTCCAATGCATGCAGCTCACCGGATTTGAACATCTCACGCAGAGAGTACATGGATAGGCCAATTGTATAACCTTCGGATTCTACAACTACTTTAAATTTCACCTTATCGCATCCGGTAAAGCCCAGGGAAAAGATGATTACTGCAAGTAAGGATTTTCTAAGTATCGAATTCATTGCTACAATTCTCCTGTATTAAAATTCCCGATATGCGGGCTTAACGAACTTGTTCAATTCCGGCATATTGGTCACTTCCAGGTTTTCGCTATCCCAGAGAATACGTTTCCCGTCTGCCCGGATTGCCAGATTACCAAGAAGAACCATCTCAGTCAGCGGACCAGCGTAGTCGAAATTCGAGCCAGGAGTCGGTCCACCCTTGATGGCACGGACCCATTCCATATGCGGACCACCCGGTGGTACACGAGGAATAGTCTTCGGTGGCATTTGATCCCGAAGCGCCTGACGCTTCACCTCAGGAATGATTCGTGGGCTCTCGCCCTTTTCCTGGTTGTTATAAACGACTGCTTTGTCACCCATCATGAAGTAACCACATTTCGGATTAAACTCGATGCCTTCCATCTCAGCTGGAAGTTGCGGTAATTTCCCACCATCATACCAGATAAACTTGGCAGGTGGCAAATCTCCACGGGCCGGGAACTCGTAAGTAATCACTGACCAGTCCGGAAAGGTGAATGGATTGTAACCGGAGGTCTTGGCAGTGACCGCAATCGGCGCACCAAGTTGCAGGGCAAAGAACGGAGCATCCATCGTATGGCAGCCAATGTCTCCCAAGGCACCATTTCCGTATGGCCACCAACCGCGCCAACGGAACGGGGCCACCTCATCAGAATATGGCTTCATTTCACTCGGACCTACCCATTGTTTCCAGTCCATGGTGTCTGGAACAGGCTGTCCTTCCCAATCTTTGCCGCGGATAGCTGAACGGTATTTTCCGTCCTGCAGTTTAATCGTCCAGCAATGAACTAGATCAACATTTCCCAGAATTCCCGCATCAAACCATTCCTTGGT
>JAUVDD010000036.1 GCA_030595525.1 Puniceicoccales bacterium | reverse complement strand
ATCTGTTTTTTTAATATCTATCAGCCGGGTACCAGTGCGAAGATCGATTCCTTCATCGAGAAATGCTTGCATAACGACCTTGGCTGCTTCAGCGGAGTTCTCCTTTAAAATAAGCGGACTTCGCTGGATTTGGGTAACTTTCGAGCCTGCCCGGTGAAGAAATTGAGCCAGTTCGCAGGCAACAACACCGCCTCCGAGGACAATTGTGGATTCTGGCAGTGTATCCAGTTCCAGAACATCATCGCTTGTCCAAATACCCTCTGCGTCCAAGCCGGGGATTTCTGGGGAATTAATCACTGAACCGGTGGCGATAATGAATGCATCCGCCTCGAGTTGGCGACCGGAAGACTCCAGGATTATTGAATTTGGGCTGTCAAAATGGGCCTTTTCACGGATCAGAGTGAATTTATCAGAGTTCAATTGTTCCTGACGATACTCCTTGAATTCATCGATCATGCGGATTTTCCGGGCATGAAGGGCTGACATGTCGACTTTGGCGTCGGGAATATTCAGACCGAAAAGTGTGGCATTTTTTGCCAGATGAAGCACTTCTGCCGAGTAGATCAAGGTCTTCGAAGGCATACATCCTCGTAGGATACATAACCCGCCCAACTCGGCGGCATTATCGATTATAGCCACATTTGCCCTGGTTTCACGAGCTGTTCGTGCTGCTGCGTAGCCGGCGGAGCCACCACCGATGATTATGACGTCGAATTTCTCCATAATCGACAAATAGATGAGTTCACACTTTGGAACAAGTTCAGTTTTTGGAAGTAGGGATTGCCAATCGAACTTTCATTTATCTACGTTTACGGGTTAATACTAATGAAAATCCTAATAGCCGACAAAATCTCAGAAAGTGGAGTGGACTATCTCCGCGAACAAGATGGAATCGAGGTCATTGAGGCCTACGGTTCTACTCCCGAAGAATTGAAAGTGAAGGCGTCTGATGTAGATGCCATCATCGTTCGAAGTGCGTCCAGTGTGACCCGTGAGATTATTGAGGCATCCAGTAATCTGAAAGCGGTTGGTCGGGCAGGCGTTGGCGTGGACAATATCGATTTGGAAGCAGCCAGTGACAAGGGTGTCATTGTGATGAACACCCCGGGCGGCAATACTATCGCTACGGCGGAGTTGGCTTTTACTCACCTCCTGTGTTCGGCCCGTCCGATTCCGCAGGCCAATGCTTCCATGAAATCAGGTGAGTGGAACAAGAAGGCGTTCAAAGGTAGTGAACTGTACAAGAAAACCATCGGTATTCTTGGATTGGGACGGATTGGTTCAGAAGTAGCCAAGCGTGCGACGGCCTTTGGGATGACTGTTCTTGCCCACGATCCTTATCTCACATCTGCCAAGGCCGAACAATTGGAAGTTGAAAAGGTGGATCTCGATAGGATTTTCACCGAGGCGGATTTCATAACCATCCATATGCCCAAGACCGAGACGACTGCTAACATGATCAATGCTGAAGCTCTGTCCAAAATGAAGGATGGTGTCAGGATCATTAATTGTGCACGGGGTGGTTTGGTCAATGAGGCTGATTTAGCCGAAGCCGTGGCCAGTGGTAAAGTTGCTGCTGCCGGACTGGATGTCTTTGTTTCAGAACCATTGAGTGAAGACAGCGATTTGCGTGAACAGAACAAGATCGTCCTCACACCACACCTTGGAGCATCTACATCCGAGGCACAGGAAAATGTCGGTGTTGAAGTCGCACAGTGTATCCATGAAGCTTTAACAGGCGGCTGGATCCGCAATGCCATTAACGCACCATCGATTGATCCCAAGCAACTTGAACTGATGCGTCCCTATCTGGGACTTGCCTACAAGTTGGGTACTGTGATTCAGCAATTGACCCCGGAGGAAATTAGCCAGATTCGTCTGACTTATTCCGGAAAGCTGGTCGATTTTAACGTCAAACCGATCAATCGGGCATTCCAAAGGGGCTATCTGAGGATGATTACCACCGATGTTAACGATGTTAACGCACCTCGGATTATGGAGCGCTTGGGAATCAAAGGTGAGATTGTTCAGGATAATCTGGAACGTGATTACACGGAAATGATTCGCGTAGAAGCAACCGATCCGAACGGAAAACTCTATTCTATTGAAGGTACGTTGATCGGAAAAATCCAGCAACCGCGCCTGACTCGTGTTAATGAAAGGAATCTGGAAAGCCCATTGGATGAAAAATATCTTCTTGTCCTGGAAAATGATGATACTCCAGGTATTGTGGGTATGGTCGGGACAGTTTTGGCAAAGTATAAGCTAAATATTTCCAACATGTCATTGAGTCGTAATACGATTGGTGGCGTGGCATTGAATATTTGCGGCCTGGATAGCGAGCCATCGAAGGAGGCCGTCGAAGAGATCGCTTCCTATGAAACCATTTCTGAGATCAAAGTAGTGAACTTGAATGGGGTATGAAATGAACGGAACTCTTTGGTATATTCTGTGCCTGGGAATCGGTTACTTGATCGGATCGATATCCTTTGCTGTCCTTATTACTAAGGCAAAAGGCATAGATATTTTCACGGTGGGCAGCGGGAACCCGGGTGCTACCAATGTACTTAGGGCATTGGGGAAACCCTACGGTTACACCTGTTTCCTGCTGGATGCTGTGAAGGGAATTCTTTCCGTTCTAATTGCCATAGGATTGGCTAACCAAGTCGGAATCGGCCCATCTTTGGCGGGGATCATTGCTCTCATTGGATCAATTCTTGGACATAGCTTTTCCTTGTTTCTCGGATTCCGTGGTGGCAAGGGTGTTGCAACGACGGTTGGCGGCTTATTTGCACTGATGCCCTATGTAATGATCATTGGGGCAATTGTCTGGCTGGTAACGTTTTTAGTCACACGTTATGTTTCATTAGCGAGTATCCTGCTTGGACTTAGTTTGCCGATCTCCACCTGGTTTCTACAGGATGATCCACGCAGTTTCGGGCTCTGCCTGTTTCTGGCGATTCTTATCGTAGTGCGTCATAGGGAAAATATTAAAAGACTTTTAACCGGGACGGAAAATCGGTCCGGTGGGAAAAAATCATGAAAAAGCATGCGGGAATAAAAATCGGCCTGGCAGGTTTGGGGACCGTTGGCCAAGGCGTCTGGAAACACTTGCGATCGCGCAAGTCTGAACTGGAAGCACGCATGGGCACAACATTTTCCCTTGAACGGGCAGCAGTTCGAAGTCTCGAGAAAAAGCGTTCCATTCGGATCAGCAAGAAGGCATTAACGGATGACGCCATGTCGATTGCCAATGATCCCCAAGTGGACGTGCTATGTGAACTAATGGGCGGGACCGGACACGCATATGAGGTCACCAAGGCAGCTTTGAATAACGGGAAAACCGTTGTGACTGCCAACAAGGCATTGCTTTGTCATCATGGAGACAAGCTTTTCAGATTGGCCAAAAAGAAGGACGCGCACATCTATTTTGAAGCCAGCGTGGCTGGAGGGATTCCAATAATCAAGGCCTTGCGGGAAGGATTGGTAGTCAACCACTTCCCATTGATTTACGGGATATTGAACGGAACCTGCAACTACATCCTTACCCGGATGGAACGAGAAGGGAAGGCCTTCGATACAATTCTCGATGATGCACGGAAGCTTGGTTACGTGGAAGCAGATGAAAGCCTTGATCTGGATGGTTGGGACGCAGCACACAAGACTGTGATTATTTCGTATCTGGCGCATGGAAAGTGGATTCCCTTAAAGAAAATGCCTGTCGAGGGTATCAGGGATGTGACATTGGAGGACATTCAGTGGGCTCAGCGGCTTGGTTTTAAGATCAAACTGCTTTCCCTCATCTTGAGGGATTTCAAAAAAGGTCATCTGTTCGCCAGCGTACAACCGGCTCTAGTGCCCAAGGATATGGTGCTGGCTAATGTGGATGGTGTCTTTAATGCCATTTCGGTAACAGGAGACATTGTTGGTGAAAGCGTATACATTGGCCGGGGAGCTGGGCAGGATGCCACAGCAAGTGCAGTGATAAGCGATGTTGTGGATGCGGGTACGGCGATTGCTCACGGTATTATGCCCGAGGAGCCCAAGAATAGGGATGATCTAAAACTGGCCAAGCCGGAGGAAGTATACCGTTCGTTTTACATTCGATTGGCGGTAAAGGATAAGCCCGGTGTCCTGGCGGAGGTGGCCAGTGTGTTGGCAGATGAAGGCGTTAGCATTGGAACTGTTCTCCAGCGACCAAATGGTAAAAAGGGATCAGCGAACTTGGTCCTGACCACCCATCTTTGTTCCGAGGCGGCTATGCAGGCGGCAGTCCGGAAACTCAACCGGCGCAAAGCATTGTTGAATAAACCTTTCTTATTGAGAATTGCAGATTTCGCCCAACGTCTGGGCTAAACATTTGATTATAATATGGCTTTAATCGTAAAGAAATTTGGCGGGACATCGGTCAAGGACCTTGATCGCATCCGCGCAGTTGCTACCCGCATTAAGGCAACCTGTGATGAAGGCAATCAGGTTGTAGTGGTTGTCTCAGCACGTGGTGGCGTGACAAACCGCCTGGTGGCTGATGCGAAGGCCCTGCATCCCCATCCCGATGATCGCGAAATGGATATGCTGTTGTCAATTGGTGAACAAGAGACAATTGCACTGGCTACAATTGCGTTGCATGCGATTGGGCAACCGGCGGTTTCCAGAACAGGGGCACAGGCAGGTATGATCACTAATAGTGCTCATACCAAGGCCCGGTTAATCGACATCAGTGGTGGTGATATCCTGGAGCAACTGGCACATGGGAAGGTAGTTATAGTAGCAGGATTTCAGGGAGTAAATTCCTCCGGTCATATAACGACATTTGGCCGTGGTGGATCAGACTTGTCGGCGATTGCCCTGGCAGCCGCCTTGAAAGCTGACGTTTGCCAGATTTATACTGATGTTGACGGTGTGTACACTGCCGATCCGAGGGTCGTGCCGAATGCCCGGAAAATCCCTGAATTGGCATATGAGGAAATGCTTGAACTGGCCAGTATGGGTTCAAAGGTCATGCAGTCTCGTGCAGTTGAATTTGCGAATAAAAACAATGTGCCTTTTGAGGTGCGGAACAGTTACAATAACAATCCAGGAACAATGGTGAAATTGGATACAACACTTGAAGATGTAGTGGTGCGCGGGGTAGCTTGCGACAAGAATCAAACTAAAGTTGTGGTGAGTGAGTTGCCCGACCAACCGGGTGCAGCCTCCAAGGTGTTCCAGTACCTGTCCGATACGAATGTCAATGTCGACATGATCGTTCAGAATGTTGGCCGCGACGGTGTTGCCAATCTGACATTTACGGTTGCCGCCGATGAAACGCATATTGCTGAAAAGGCAGTTAATGAGTGTCTGGCGGTTTTGGGACAAGGTGAAGTGATTCTTGCTGATTCCATGGCCAAAATTTCTGTCGTAGGAATTGGGATGCGAAGTCATTCCGGGGTGGCTTCCACGATGTTCACCGCATTGGCTGAACACGGAATCAATATTCAGTTGATCAGTACCAGTGAGATCAAATTATCGGTTGCGGTGGATTCCGAAAAAGCTGATGAGGCGGTCCGGGTGATCCATTCGGCCTTCGACTTGGACAAGGAGTAGGAACTGAGATGCTTTATGTCTCGACGCGCGGTGAGTCAGCACCCCTGAGCTTTACTGAAGCTGTGGCAACTGGACTTGCACCGGATGGTGGGTTGTATGTCCCGCAGAAGATGCCGTCTATTGAACCCTATTTGAAAGACTGGGCAGGGCTCGATTACGCAGGTCTTTGTCTAGAGTTTTTCAAGTTATTCGCCACGGATCTGGATGAAAAAGTTCTGGAATCCTGCGTCAGGGATGCTTATTCGAGATTTGATCATGAGGAAATAGCTCCCTTGGTGAATTTGGAAGAGCGCTTGTATCTGCTGGAGTTGTTCCATGGGCCGACCCTGGCATTCAAGGACTTTGCTTTGCAATTACTGGGTAATCTGTACGAAGCTCAAATTCAGCGCACAGGTCGCCCGATTAACGTTTTGGGAGCAACATCCGGGGACACGGGTGCTGCCGCAATCCATGGATTATTGGGGAAGGAAGGAGTGAAAATCTTCATCCTGTATCCAACCGGAGGGGTCTCCGCATTACAGGAGCGTCAGATGACCTGTACTCAGGCTGACAATGTGTTTGCCATTGGTATTGATGGTACCTTCGACGATGCACAAGCCGCTTTGAAAGATGTTTTCGGAGATTTGCAATTCAGGGAAGCGGTCAATCTCAGTGCAGTAAACTCTATTAATCTGGCCCGTGTTCTTGCCCAGTGCGTTTACTATATTTACGCGTGGTTGCGGTTGCCCAATAAGGAGCAGAACGATGTGACCTTTGTTGTTCCAACTGGCAATTTTGGAAATATTCTGGCTGGTTGGTGGACCCAGAGGATGGGTTTGCCGGTCAAGGGGTTCCGCATAGCGACAAACCAGAATGACATCTTGTATCGGTTATTCACTACAGGTAACTATCAGGTTGGAAGAGTTTTACCAAGCACTGCTCCATCTATGGATATTCAGGTAGCCAGCAATTTTGAGCGATTCCTTTATTATCATGAAAATGAGCAACCTGACCGGGTTCGTGAAATCATGGAACGTTTCCGCGAAACTGGTGAGTATCAGTTTGGCTCCTTTGAATGTGACTCACTTTCCGCTTCGCGAGTTGATGACCAGACGATACAGAACCACATTTCAAAGCTGCATGCGAAAGCTGGTTATGTAATGGATCCACACACGGCTTGTGGATTTGAGGACCTTCCAACAGAAGGAACTCGAATAGTCCTTTCAACAGCACATCCAGCCAAATTCCCGGATGTCGTCGAGGAAGCGACAGGAATACATCCTGTATCGCCTAAATTGGATAAGCTAAAATCACTGGAGCCGTGTTCTTACACCATCGAACCGACTCCACAGGCCGTTAAGAAATTCCTTATTGGCCACATTCAGAATCTCTAGTACAGTTTACTTATGAATATTTGTATTCTTCCCGCAGGGGCGTGGGGCACAGCTCTCGCCATTCACTTGAGTCGTCAGGGGCACAGCGTCACTCTTATTCCCCATACCCTTGAGGAGGCCATGGATATGGGATCTACCAGAGAAAATCGGCGGTTTTTCCCTGGCCACCAATTACCAGCGGATCTGCAGGTAGGGTTTGAAAAGAAACCCGCCTTGATGGAAGCTGATGTCTGTATTTTGGCCTGTCCCTCGAAGTTCCTAAGGTCAGTTTGTCGAGATGTGCGTTCCCAATTGGACGAAGCACGTTCTCTCAAGTTGTTTGTTACCATCTGCAAAGGTCTGGAAGAAGGCTCTAACGATATTCCCAGTACGATTCTTGCAGAGGAATTACCCGGATATGCTCATGGAGTGCTCAGTGGTCCGACGTTTGCAAGTCAAGTGGCTAGTGGGCAACCATCAGCAATTGTTTTGGCAACCGATGCCGATTCAAAGACGACCATCAAACTGCAGGAAGCAATCAGTTCAGATGCCCTCCGGGTGTACACTAGTACCGATATGGTGGGAGTTGAGCTCGGTGGATGCCTGAAGAACGTCTATGCCATTGCCTCGGGGATGTGCGATGGGCTGGATTTAAAGGATAACAGTAAAGCAGCTCTATTGACACGTGCTTTGCATGAAATGGTCAGGGTTGGCTGCTCATTGGGTGGAAAACCAGAGACTTTTTATGGATTGACTGGCTTTGGCGATTTGGTCCTGACCTGCAATGGTCAGGAGAGCAGGAACCGCACTTTCGGAGAGTTGTTCGCTCGTGGAGAATCTATCCAATCGCTTATTGAAGTGAAGCAAATGACAGTGGAGGGTTATCGGACATCTCATTGTTTTCATCATATCTGTGTGGAAAAAGGGATAGAAGCTCCCATTCTTGAACAAATCTATCGCATTCTTTTTGAGGGTCAAACAGCAGATGAGGCGATTCGTGCGTTGATGGGTCGAGAATTGAAGCCTGAGCATCGGTGAGATTGATTTTAAAATTTTCTTTCCAGATGATCTCTATTACCGTAAAAGGGGGATATATGCTTAGGAACAGGCGAAGCGGATTCAGTATGGTAGAGTTGGCGATTGTGGTGTCGATAATCGGGATTTTGGCAGCTCTCGCGATTCCTCTATTCAAAAATATAATTGTCCGATCAAAAATTTCCACATTAGCCAGCGATCTTCGAGTCCATTCCGAGTCGATTCGCCGATTTGCCTTGGAGGAAGGCACCTACCCGACCAAGAGGGATATCGAAGATAATCGATTTGGACTGACAAGCCGTCTGGACGAATACCTCAGCCACTCTTGGTACCTTCCTACACCGATTGGAGGAGTTTATCGGTTAAATAGTAGTAGTTTGAGTAGTGGCAAATTAAAGAATGTATTCATTGAGGTATCCGCTGGTGGCAAGGAACCCCTGACAGTTGGATACAAAGATTTGATGAAACTGGACAAGGAAATCGACGATGGTAGTCCGGGTAGTGGATTCGTCAGGATTTCTGGCCGGCGGGTTCGGTATTACCTGATGGTAAAAAAGTAGTTTTTGTCAGTTGCCCGGAGTTTCGCCATAAGACGGTTTTGGCAGTAGCAGTGAAAACATTGCGGCCAGGAAGAGTAGCGCCGCTCCCGACATGTAGGACACCTGCGAGCCCATTGACCAGTATATCAAGGCTCCGAAAATTGGACCAATTGCACGTCCCAGTGCTCCCATTGAACGAAATGCGCCGAGCTCGGCACCTTGCTGATTGGCCGGCGCATAGAGTGAAACCAGGGCTGATAACGATGGGCTGGCGCAACCGACACCGAATCCCAACAGGGCCAATCCAACATAGAATAGCCCTGTGGAATGGCTGATGGATAGACAAACCATCGATAGGACGCCACTCAGCAAACCGAGGGTCGTAAAGTTACGTTCCCCATATCGATGCCCGTACTTCCGAATGACGTATCCCTGAGTGATGGAAAGCATAATGCCTATGAAAAGGAACATTAGGGACATATCGTGGGGTTTGTAGAAGAGTCGTTCCAGAGCGAGGAAAGTCAGGGTGAACTCCATTCCCGAGAAGGCGAAAATGAAAATGAAATTGACCTTCAATACACGGCGGACATCCGGGATTTTTTGATCCAAACTGTAGAAGCACTCGCTTTTCCTTTGCTGGTTTACTCTCCAAATCCACAGGGTTCGTTTCAGGGAACGCTCTCCAAACCCAGAGGAAATTCCCGAGTGCCAGAATGAATGCCAATAGAGCAGGAAAAGAGAAGGGGGTCAGGCCGATGGTCCCTGTATTCTCGAAATTTACTCCAAAATCGATGAGGGAGCCTAAGCCTCCAATGGCTGGCCCGAGAATGAATCCCAGCCCAAAGGCCACTCCGATGAGTGCCATTCCCTTGGAACGCTTTTTAGTGTCGGTGAGGTCGGCAATGGAGGCGGTTGCCACGGCAATATTGCCTGACATGATACCGGCGACCATGCGTGAAAGTATTAACAACCAGAATCCTCCTGCAAATATCCAGACAAAGTAGGAGAGTGCAGTACCAACAGTTGTAATAAGCAGAATCGGGCGCCTGCCGTGGCGATCGGATAAACGACCCCAAATGGGTGAGGCGAAGAACTGGAGGAAACTATATAAAGAGCCAAGGAATCCTCCAAATAGTACTGAAACCAGAAAGCCTTGATTTGAACCAGCGGTCATGTTCAATAAACCGTGAACCGCATCGTGTAGCAATGTACCCGATTCAAGCCGTGGTAGATACCAATCCAGCATCGCTGGGAAGATCGGGAAGATAATAGAAAATCCGATCAAGTCGATGAAAACGGTGAGCCATACAATTCCTATAGCTCGTTTGGAGGAAGACGCTTTATCCATATTATTCAGCGGAAACTAATCGTGGTTAAACTTCCGCTTCAGGGCGGCTGCCACATTCAAAGGAACAAATTTCTCAATGCGCTCCGGATCGTAGAAGGACACTTGTTTCATCAGGGTGGAGCTCGTAAAGAAATAACTGGCGGAGGGCATCAGGAATATTGTCTCAATCCCAGGATCCAAATCGCGATTCATCTGGGTCATCTGGAATTCAAACTCAAAATCAGATACAGCCCGCAATCCACGTATGAGAACAGTGGCATTCTGGGCACGGGCAAAATCAACGACCAGGCCATCGAACTCAGTAATACTGATGTTATTCGAATCCACGTTGTGGGCGATCAGGTCGATTCTCTCCTGCATCGTGAAAAGTGGATCTTTGGGCACATTCGGTGCAACACCAACAATCACCTTTCCGAAAATTTGAGATGCCCTGTGTAAAATATCCAGATGACCATTGGTCACTGGATCGAAAGTTCCTGGGTAAACGGCTACAGCCATAATAATAAGTACATCATGAATTGAATTAGGTCCATAGGTTAAGCAAAAAAAACGGAATCCAACAAATATGACCTCAGAATAGCTTTATTCTTGGAAAGACAGTCAAGTATCCACATAGAATTTCTTCTTTCACATGCGTCATCTACCAAATCTGATCACATTTTCCCGCATAGCCGTACTGATTGCCTTGGTGTATCTGGTACTGCAGGATTGGACCGGGGCAGCGACCCTGGCGTTTTTCTGCATCCTCTATGGCTCCGTTTCTGACTTTCTGGATGGTTACATCGCCAGAAAGTACCAGTTCATTACCAATTTCGGGAAAATCATGGATGCCACGGTAGACAAGGTAATGACCATCGGATCCTTTATCTTGCTGATTTGGATGGGTTATATACCCCCGGAGAAGGTGACTATCATCATTGTGACGGTGATGACGATTCGTGAAGTTGGCATCACAATATTAAGATTTGTAGCTGCCAAAAAGAATTTTGTCATGGCAGCCGATAAATCGGGCAAACGAAAGACAATCTGGCAAACAACCAGTATTTGTGTCCTTTTTGCTGTCCCCATGTTCCAATTGGATTGGCAGAC
>JAUVDD010000124.1 GCA_030595525.1 Puniceicoccales bacterium | reverse complement strand
CAGAATACGAGTCGGTAACTGAGCTTGGACGATTTGTGTCGCAGGTATTGTTGACCGATGTGTGCACCGAACCATCCTCCAAGCAACTCCATTGTATGCAGCTGTATTTCGGGAATTCGCCATGATCCGGAACGGGCTTTTTGTTTATCGATTGCATAGCAGATAAGAGTAACACAATTGATGCCACCCAGATAGATGAGCACCCAACTGGTTCGTAATCCGTTGGAATTCAGGGCCATGGCCGCCAAAAACTGTAACAGGAGGAGAACGATTGTATAGGCGTGGATTAACTTTGTGAATTTGGGCATGTGTAGGTCGGAGGTTGGTTTTATGCGCTGGTCAAGAGGTTGAAACTTTATATAAAGCCTTATTATGAGAAAGACATTTTTACTTACTGTTGTACTGATCTGGGCGCTGGTCCAGTCAGTTGTTGGAGAAGAGGTTTTTGAGGGTCAGTATGATATGGCATTTTCCGGCGACGGGGACGAAGTGGTTGTTTCCTGCTGGGTGAAAGCCGGGCACATGCGGATGAAGGTGGGCGGTAAAGGTGGTGCGGGAGAAATGATCATGCGCGATGGAATGTCCTCGATGCTTATGATTATGCCGCAGCAGAGGATGTACATGGAAATGCCTATCCCGGTTGATACG
This sequence comes from Puniceicoccales bacterium, assembly GCA_030595525.1. Lineage (GTDB taxonomy): Bacteria > Verrucomicrobiota > Verrucomicrobiia > Opitutales > Oceanipulchritudinaceae > Oceanipulchritudo. The sequence continues at coordinate 4,890 of JAUVDD010000124.1, read as the reverse complement.
TTTGATACGGTTGATACAGACGAACCTGAGCTGAAAGATGGTGAAAATCCATTTAAGAAAACCGGTAAAACCAAAAAGATGCTCGGACTGACAGTGCACGAATTTCTTTTCGATCATGAAGGGGAGAAAATGACAATTTGGGCAACGGATGAACTCGGCTCGATGCCCTACGCCAACAACCCGATGTTACAGGGTTGGGCCATTGCCATGCGGAAATTGACCGGTTTGAAGTCCTTTTTCCCGATCGAGACAATCGGAACTGAAAATGGTAAGGAATCATTCAAGATGACGGTGAAGAAGGTGGAAAAGAAATCCCTGCCGGATTCCATGTTCCTGCCACCAGAAGGTTTTATGAAAATGACGATACCCGCAGGAATGGGTGGGTTCATGCCTGGGGGTTGAGGGACCTTTGGACGATGGACGATGGACGAGTGACGAGTGACGAGAGACTGGGAATATGAAATATCTTAGACGAGAGACGGGTTTGAAGATCACTGCCTTGATGGGCGCTTTGGCAGTCGGACTGGGGGCATTCGGTGCCCATGGGCTGCAGGATCTCTTGATGGAGCACGGACGTATTGAGACATGGAAGACGGCGGGATTCTATCATCTTGTTCATTCCGTTGTGTTACTTGTCCTCGTAACACGAACAAACTGGAAACCGATGCCGTGGATACTGATCCTCACCGGCACGCTCATATTTTCGGGGAGCCTGTATTTACTGTGCCTGACCCAGGTTAGCTTGCTGGGTGCAATCACTCCGATCGGTGGAGTTTGCCTGATAGCTGGTTGGATCGGGTTGTGTTTTGGTGACGGCAAACAAGGGTAGGATACTATCCGAACAACAACTTGGGCATCTGGAAGAAGCAAAAGTATCCAAAAACGAAAAATGCGGCTATGAGGAATACGCCGTGAATCCAATGCGGTTTCAGTAGAGCGTAGGCTTGCTTCGGTAGAAGTTTTGGCATGACCCAGTAGAGCCCGACAAAGATCCACAATGCCTGCAGTGGAGTGAGTAGGAGACCATCACAAATCGCGGCAATTTTCACCAGGACGAGCGGCCGGTATCCCATCGAAAAGACAATACCGATGTTAGTGATGAAAAAGATGACCAGGAATATGCGGAACTGGAATTTCCATGAGAATTTTTTGCCGAATGCGGGAATGCAGATGCGAAACCCATCAGCCAGCAATCTCGGCCAACCTGCCATTTGGGCAAAGAGGGTACCGGTTAGCGCAGCGACTCCTGTCAGCAGGAACAGTTTACTCCCGAAAATACCCCATTCGTGTGAGAAAATCCCCGACAGCGTCAAAGCGACTTCCTGTCCGGATGGAGCTAGCTCCTTAGGTCGAAGGATGACTGCACCGGCGATCAGAAAACAGATGGTGAGTCCGAGAGTGAGGGTCATCGCCAGCGAGGCATCCAGACGAACGACTTTAATCCATCCGCGGATGGTCTTTGCTTCATCCGTGGTCATGTCCTTGAGCGCAGCCTCGTCTGCCGGTTGCCCATTTTTACGACCTGCCGTGGCACCATACTGATCACCCATCACCCAATAGGTGTACCAGACCTGACTGGCAAAGCCGCCGGCGGCCCAGCCCATCAATGGCAAAATATCTTCCCATGGATTGGCAGATTCACCAAGAGCCTGGGCCCATTCCGGGACAGGTGGAACCGCAAATTGCAAGCCGCTAAGCAGATCCGTTATTGGTGGAAAAACCCTTACCGCGATGTAGAGTACTCCGACGACGATGATTGCCACAAAGCTGCTTAAAAGGATTTTAAGTGGTTTAAACCCGCCTGCCCAGGCTGTCCAGAATCCGAACAGGCTGACTATCAGGCCGGCCCAGAAAACGGAGATAACCGGTATGAGATTATTGATGAAAGTTGCGCAGGCCGCTGCGATTGAACCCATCGACAAACCGGCGGCAATAAATTGGACGAATATAACTGTCCATACCACCCAGTTCTTTGGTCCAGGAATCCGGGCAAACATATCCATCATGCCTTCCCCTGTGCAGACTGTGTAGTGTGCCCCGCTGAGGCCCATCCAGTACTTCAGGAAAATGCCGATAACAACTGCCCAAAGCACGCCAAGTCCTAAGATGGCTCCTGTTCGCGTGGTCAGGATAATTTCCCCTGAACCGACCATATCGGAGCACCAGACTAAACCTGGTCCAAGACAGGCGAGCATCATCAATCCAGTCGGTGCTTTCTTTAAGGAGGGTAAGGACATGCTGATAAGGGATCATAATTCCCGAAAGATAGAAAGGATAAATCATCCAGCAGAATCTGCCTTGAGTTCTGTCACAGTTGCGCAAGAGTGGTACGATCAATGAAAGCATTGCTTCTAACTGAGTATTCAAATCTGGAATACGTGGATTTCCCCGATCCGGTACCTGCAGACAATGAAGTCGTTTTGCGAATTCGCGCCTGTGGGATCTGTGGGAGTGATATTCACGGATGGGATGGATCGACCGGGCGCAGGCATCCGCCATTAATCATGGGACATGAGGCGGCCGGTGAAATCGTGAAAATGGGAAGCGGAGTCACGGAGTGGCAGATTGGTGACCGGGTTACTTTTGATTCCACAATTTACTGTGGGGAATGCGCCTTGTGTCGTGGAGGAGATGTCAATTTGTGCAAAAACAGGCGAGTCGTTGGTGTGGCGCCCGAGGAATTTAAACAACATGGAGCATTTGCAGAGCTCCTGGCTATCCCGGCCCGAATTCTCTACAGGCTGCCGGATGAATTGGTATATGAACATGCTGCCATGGTGGAGCCCGTTTCGGTGGCCCTGCATGCCTTATCCCGAGTGCAGGTTGGATCACTCAGTTCCGCCGTTGTGGTGGGAAGTGGAATGATTGGCTTACTCATCATTCAGGCGCTCCGGGTCGCGGGTGTTTCCCGGATAATTGCCGTCGATTTGGATGAAAAACGCCTGTCTTTAGCTAATAGCCTGGGAGCAACTGATATTGTGAAATCCGGGGACGACACAGTTGAGGAGATACACGCCTTAACTGGAGGAGCAGGAGCAGATGCCGGTTTCGAGGTCGTTGGGATAACTCCAACACTTAACCTTGCGCTCAATTCCCTGAGAACCGGGGGCTCCCTTGTTCTGGTGGGAAATCTTTCTCCACGAGTGGAATTTCCACTACAGATTGCCGTAACGAGAGAGTTGAATGTCCATGGCAGTTGTGCCTCAGCTGGAGAATATCCACGGGCACTTGAGCTTATTGCCTCGGGAGAAATTGATGTGAATCCGATGATCGGTGCAACTGCGCCTTTGGAGGATGGAGAAGACTGGTTTAAGCGATTAAGTAAAGAGGATGGTTCGCAATTTATGAAAGTTATTTTAAAGCCATGAGTGTTGAAAGTATGTTCAATCTATCAGGAAAAACAGCGCTCGTGACGGGTTCTAGCCGTGGACTGGGACGAGGATTTGCGCTATGCTTGGCCAAGGCCGGGGCAGATGTTGCTGTAACCAGTCGGAGCAAGGACGCATTGGAAAGCATCGTATCCGAGATCGAAGCCCTTGGGCGTCGGTGCATCCCTATCGCCATGGATGTGCGAAAAGAGGAAAGTATTGTGGAGGGCGTTACTGTGGCAGAAGAATCCTTGGGACGTATCGATATTCTGGTCAACAACGCTGGTTGCAATGTCAGGAAGCCGGCTGATGAGGTGACGTGGGAGGATTGGAACTTGATTCTGGATACCAATTTGCGAGGTGCCTTCTTCGTGGCGCAGAAAGTGGCGAAGGGAATGGTAAGTCGTAAGTATGGTAGAATCATCAATATCGGTTCTGTCACATCGGTTGCCGGATATGCCGGATTGGGCCCATATGGGGCCAGTCGGGGAGGAACACGACAACTCACCATGAGTCTGGCGGCGGAATGGGGTCCAGCGGGTGTGACTGTGAATTGTCTGGCACCTGGGTGGTTTAAAACCGCCCAGAATGCGGTCCTCTATGAAAACGAGGAATGGGTAAGCTATTTGAGCGACAAGATCCCCCTACGCCGTCCCGGTGCTCCGGGAGATTTGGATGGAGCACTGCTGTTTCTGGCCAGTGATGCCAGTGCTTACGTTAGTGGGCAGATCTTATTGGTAGATGGCGGTATTTCAGTGAATGATACCAGAGCCCTTCCTCCGGATTGAGCCACTTATCGGATTCAAAGCGATTATCTTCAAAGAATGCTATCTTTGGATTGATCCAGTATTGAGTCTTTTGAAATAGGTGTTTACTGCTCGGGATATGATCGGAAGAATTATTACTCTTGTTTCCCTTGCTCTCGTATTGATTACAACTGCCGGATGCGGAGGTAAATCCGGACCCATCCAGGTTTTGATCGTGGACGGGCAGAATAATCACACGGTTTGGCCGAAATCCACCATGATGATGAAAAAGTATCTGGAGGATACGGGCCTGTTTGAGGTTGATATCAAGCGGACGCGGTTAACTTGGAAGGGAGAAAACTGGCTACCGTCTTACCCGCTCGATGACGGACTGGAGTATTTGGAAGTGAAGCAGCCGGTGACCGATCCTTATTACATTCTGGATTTCTCGAAATACGACGTTGTTATATCCAACTTTGGCTGGAAAGCTGCGCCATTACCTCCGGAGACTCAGACTGCACTGGATAAGTTTGTCTCAAAAGGTGGTGGGTTCGTTGTCGTTCATGCGGCAGATAACTCCTGGCCAGAATGGAAGGCCTTTAATCAGATGATTGGTCTCGGAGGCTGGGGGGACCGCAATGAGAAGGATGGTCCCTATGTTTACTTCAACAAGGATGGGGAACTTGTCCGTGATACTACTCCCGGTAAGGCAGGTGGGCATGGTCCGCAAAGCGAGATATTGATTACCATCCGCGAGCAACATCCCATTACGGCTG
>JAUVDD010000391.1 GCA_030595525.1 Puniceicoccales bacterium | reverse complement strand
TCGGTGGGTAGCTTGGCGGAAGCAGTTGTCCCAACATCCAAAGCCACTCTCTGGAACAGGCGTTGATGTTCCTTTATGTGTTCGCTTTTAAGTTTCGAGAAAGATTTCTTCGCCGCCTGTTTCAACTGGTCGCGACTGACCCCATTTTTATCACCTCCTCGATAATTCGTGGCGGCAACCAGTACCAATGTGGCAGAATTTGCGTTCTTTAAACTTATCGAATCCGAGGTGGATGAAAGCTTTCCGCCCTCATTCAGGATTTTCACACGTGTACAAAACTCAACACCTACATCAGCACTGGGGACCCTTCCCTCTTGGATTTCCTCCGAGGCCCGGGCCATTCCAGTCATGACCAGGGTGTCGGGAGATTCCACCATGGTCTTGAAATCAGCTGGCCGGTTGAGTTCTACTTCGAAGGAGATCTTCCCTGGCTTGTCGGCAGTGATCCGCATAATAATCGCCTGATCAACATGTGAGGAAAATACCTCGCGAGTGTAGGTGACTCCATCGGCCTCATATTGCACACTAGCAATCGCGTTATCCAGGTTCAAGTCACGGCGATAATCGCTGACCTTCTCTTTTTTGGGGAATGTAAGAACCAGATCCCCCAGGGTCTGATAACTGTGCAATCCCTTCTCGATCCGGGTGCCCATTATGTTCTTTTCAATAAATTCCTGCGCCTCCACGTACTTGAAATCAAAGAGTAGCTCCCTTGCTTTCGCTAAAGATTTCGCTGCATTCGGATTGTCGCGTTCAATTGGTTTACCTGACCAGAGAGTATCATCATTCAGCTGCAGAATCTCCTTATTGACTCCACCATAAACCATTGCACCGAGACGGCCATTCCCGATGGGCAGAGCATAGATCCACTGTTCAGCGGGTTCGCGGTACCAAAGTGACAATTCCTCTTTCGGGCCGATCGCTTCACCTGACAGCGATGGCATTGCTTGAGCAATTTCCTCTAGTCGAGCATCGGGATTACGGTTCTTGATCTGAACGGCTTGTGGTTTTTCAGCTGCCTTGAGGGGCAAAATCATCAGTGAGAATATCAAACTCAAAAGAATCACTCGTTTTTTCATAATTTAATCTTAATAACCTTTGTTTATCCAAAAAGAAAGACTCATATGAAAATCCGGTTCATCTATCCCCTGCTAATTTCTCTCCTGTTTACAATATTTGCCCATCCCGCTTGGGCAGGCGCTCCCAATGTGGTCATTATTCTGGCGGATGACATGGGTTCGGGAGATGTCCACGCATTAAATCCTGATTCGACAATCCCTACGCCAAATTTGGATCGCCTTGCCGCCGAAGGCATGCGCTTTACCGATGCCCATTCCGGTTCAGCGGTCTGCACTCCCACCCGTTATGGTTTGATAACCGGTCGCTACTGCTGGCGAAGCAGCAAGAAACGCGGTGTCCTCAACGGCTACTCGCCCCACTTGATTGATACAGAGCGCGTAACGATCGCGGACATCCTCAATCAGAAGGGCTACAACACCGCCTGCATCGGCAAGTGGCATCTCGGGATGGATTTGCCCATGGTCGGCAAGGATAAGGTCGATTTCTCGGGACGCATTGAAAACAGCCCGAATGTGTATGGATTCGATTACTTCTACGGCATAACTGCCTCGCTCGATTTCCCGCCCTACCTCTTTATCGAGAACGATCGATTCACTGAGACAAAAACACTCACTCAACCGAAAATCGATTTCCCGGCATACTTACGGGAAGGACCGGCTGGAGAGAACTTCAAGCATATCCATGCCTTGGATCGACTTACGAAAAAGGCGACCACTTACATCCGCGAGCAGTCCAAGAACGACAAGCCCTTCTTCCTCTACTTCCCGCTCACTGCTCCACACAAGCCGGTTATGCCGGCGCCCCGTTTCCAGGGGAAATCCAATCTTGGCCCCTACGGGGATTTCATCATGCAGACCGATTGGACAGTCGGACAGGTGCTCAAGGCACTGGATGATTCGGGCTTGGCGGACAACACGCTCATTTTCTTTTCCAGCGATAACGCATCATTCATGTACAATCAAGGCAGTGAGACCGGACACGTTGAGGATCACTCCGTCCAGGGTTTCAACCCTGAAAACCATCGCTCCAACTACATCTACCGAGGCACCAAAGCCGACGTTTGGGAGGGCGGTCACCGTGTCCCCTTCTTCGCGCGCTGGCCCGGGCACATTCAACCAGGTAGCGATTCTTCAAATACAATCTGCCTGACCGATTTAGCAGCCACCGTCGCAGATCTCTCCGATTACAAAGTACAGGCCAATGCGGCTGAAGACAGCTTCAGTTTGTTGCCGATACTCACTGGCAGTGGCAAATACTATCGCGATCCCGTCATCAATCACTCCTCTGGAGGCATGTTCGCTATCCGGAAGAACGAATGGAAATTGGTGCTTGGTAACGGATCCGGTGGCAGGGAAGAGCCCAAGGGAAAACCCTTCGACGGACACTACCAGCTATTTAATCTTGGCTCGGACATTTCCGAGGAAACAGATGTTTCACGAAGTCACCCGGAGATTGTTAAAAAGATGCTGGCTGAATTCGATGCTGTTTTCGAACGAACGGAAGAGCCGATTAAGCATACGGCGGAATAAGTTGGTTTGTATTGAGGATTTGAATCAAACAGTGAAGCAATACATGAGAATCCAGCCCGCCGCTATAAGCCACGACAAAGCGCTTGACCTGAGGGAAAAT
>JAUVDD010000192.1 GCA_030595525.1 Puniceicoccales bacterium | reverse complement strand
TGGTATAAACAGATCAACCAACCGTGGTTACAATTTTGATTCAGTGTATAATGGATCCTATATTGTTTCCTCCTTTGCCTATGGTAATTGAATCTACTTCGGGGCAGGCCACGATTCATTCGATGTGGATATTAACCTCGTTTCACAAGATGGCGTTAATTGGCACGAACTGCCCACGACACTTCAGGAAAACCGGAATACAGCATTCTTTTATAATAACCGGTTTTACACACTGGGCAACAACGGCTCTCTTTGGAAATCCGAGCTGGTTGGGAGCGCTGAGGAAGGATGGGCGAAATGGCAGCGTTATTTCTCACTCAATCTTAGCATCAATCGCGATGACGGAGAAGACCAGGATTGCGATGGAATTGAGAACATTATGGAGTATGCGCTTGGCACAGATCCGGGCGACCCAACTTCTGTACCCGTGGTGATGGCATCAAAAGATGGATCGGGGTGTTTGGAGATAACGATTCCGAGGTCCTATAATGCTCTGGATTTAGACTATATTGTCGAGCAATCGACCGGACTGGGGGGAGGAGCCGTTTGGACAGCGCTGGAAACGGAACCAGTCAGTGAAACGAATACTGAACTGGTAGTCAGAACAAAACAGCCGTTGTCCTCCATCAGTCCTCAATTTCTCAGGCTAAGGATAGAATTTGCACCGGTTGTTCCCTGAGTCGGCACCCTAAGCTGTTGCCAATGTTAAAAATACCTATTTAATGGGGTTTTAATGTCGGGATTTGATGAAAACATCGTCCGGGAATATTTTGAACTGCATGGATTTCTTGTGCGGCAGGTCAGGAAGTATCAGGTTCAGTCGCGCAGGAAAGTGGCCGAAGAGGAAATTGACCTAATTGTTTATAATCCGACTTATGCGGCGGGAGACCGAGAACCCAACTTCCTTTTATTTGCCTCCGAGCTGCCTTATATCCACCGGGCGGTAGTCGTGGTCAAAGCGTGGCACACCATCCATAAGTTTACTCCCAGTCTTCTGAAGAGCAGTTCCGAGATCCTGAAATTCCTTGAGAAGAGCGTGTCAAAGAATATCGAGGGAAGCTTCACCGATACAGAGGAGGAAAAAGCACAGGACCTGAAAAGGATTCTCGTTTTGCCCGGCTTACCCACAACCGAGCCCTATCGAAGCGAAAGCATTCAGCTATTGCGGGACAAGGGCGTGGACGGAATCATCAGTTTCAGGGCAATGTTGCTGGATATTATCCAGAAAGTGGAGGTGAACCGAAGCTATCAAAAGAGTGAGTTTTTGCAGATTTTGCGGGTATTGAAAAACTACGATCTTGTGAAGGACTCCCAGATGGGCTTGTTTAAGGATTAATGAAGCACCACCCAACCGCTGTAATTAATGAAGCGACGCGACTTGCCGACGATGTGACCGTCGGTGCTTATGCCGTCATCGAGGATGGAGTGGAAATAGGCTCGGGAACGGTAATCCGGGAGCATGTTGTTATCCGCGCGGGAACAATTCTTGGTAAAGAATGCATCGTGGATGCGAATACTGTACTCGGAGGATTGCCGCAGGATTTGTCGTTTGATCCAAGAATACCAAGTGGTGTCAGGATCGGTGACAATGTGACATTTCGTGAGGGCTGTACGGTTAATCGAGCAACTTACGAGGGACAATTCACCGAGATTGGCAACAATTGCTATTTCATGGCCACTGCCCACGTTGGACACGATTGCAAGCTCGGGAATAATGTGATCATTGCCAACACGGTTTTGCTGGCCGGCTGGGTGACGGTGGGTGACCACGCCTTCATTAGCGGATCGGCTGCCGTTCACCAGTTCTGCCGGGTTGGAGAATCAGCCATGATTGGCGGGGTTGCGCGAGTTGCCCAGGATATGCCACCCTTTTGCATAATGGCTGAACGCAACGACCTGGTCGGACTGAATTTGATCGGATTAAGGCGCCGGGGTTTTCCCCGGGAAACCATCAAGGAGCTCAAGGAACTGTATCGCTTGATCTATGCCGTTAACGGAAGGCCGCGCGTGTTGGCTGAAGCTGCGTTGAGGGACGGCTTGGCAAAGACGGATAAAGGGCAGTGTTTTCTGGAATTCATGGCCGCGGAGAGCAAGAAGCAGGTGATGCGGCCACGCGGAGGGGCGTGACGGATGATAAATATCAAACCCATTGCATTGACCTGCGGGGACCCTGCAGGCGTTGGACCGGAGATCATTTCCCGGTGGCTGGATGATCAGCCCAAATGGTTGAACAGGGTTCACGCAATCGGGCCGCCGGATTGGCTGGAACAATTAAAGTGTCCCGGAACGGCGTGTGAATGCGCCCGTGACCCGATGAGGCCCGGAGCGCCCAGCGCAAACGGAGCACGAGTTGCTTGGGAAGCCCTCAATATTGCAGCAAAGGGATGTCAGAATGGGGAATTTTCTGCAGTTGTAACGGGACCGGTCAGCAAGAAACAGCTTCAATCTGTCGGATATCCTTTTCCCGGGCAGACTGAATTCTTTGCGGATGCCTGGGGCGGATCTCCGTCTATGGCATTTGCCGGAAAGGAATTGAAAGTGGTTCTGGCAACATGGCATGAACCATTAAGCGATATCCCCGGCAGATTTTATCGCGATAACACCCTTTTGGAGCGAGCCGTTCATCATGCCATGGATTGGGCAAAACTCGAAGGTGTTGCTAAGCCGAGAATTGCCGTTTGCGGATTGAATCCGCATGCGGGAGAGGGCGGATTGATGGGATCCGAGGAGAAAAACATCCTAAATCCCAAATTGAAACAGCTGAGGAGGTCTTGCCCGGGCTTGAGCGAATGTTTACCCGCGGATACAGTTTTTCACCGACAACGAGAAGGTGAGTTTGATTATGTCATAGCCCTTTATCATGATCAGGCGTTGATCCCGGTGAAGACCCTGGAATTTCACCATGCTGTAAACATTACCCTCGGACTTAAATACATTCGAACAAGTCCGGATCACGGGACTGCATTTGCAATCGCAGGAAAAGGAATTGCCCAAACAGGGAGTTTCGCGCACGCCGTCGAACTGGCATACCGTTATGCCAGATTAAGGAGCGGGGTTGAAAGAAAGCAGATTTGACCTAAGGTATCCATCGAATGAGTGATTTTGAACCGAATATTCCGGAGGGCGTCCGGGTTGTAGATAACCGCCTGATCAAAGTGACAGAGGCGGCCATACAGAAGCTTTCCGCCCTGAAAGAACGGGAGAATGCCGGGAATTACCTCCGTGTCCGGGTAACCGGCGGCGGATGCAGTGGATTGGCGTACAAGCTGGGTTTTGTAGAAGCACCCAAGTCCGGGGACCTCATGTTGCCCGGCGAAGTTACGATATTGGTGGATACGAAAAGTGCCCTCTACCTAAGAGGTATGATCATGGATTATTCAGATAAATTGGTCGCTGGTGGATTCAAGTTCAACAATCCCAACGCCAAGGCCAGTTGCTCTTGTGGTGAGAGTTTTGCGGTCTAAGTCCCCGATCCAAACCAGTTAGCGGGACCTGCTTTTATCTTGCTTTTGAGGTTTTTGTTGGCCTCGAACTGCTTTGTCCCTGTTGGTCGGGTCGCCTGGGCGTGATAGTTCGACGCTGTGTATCCACCTGGTTATTTCCACCAGCACCTGCTTGTGCGCGCCGGTCAGCTGCCTCAGAACGCAATTTTTCCAGCCAGGCCGGTGGGGGTGTTGTGTTTTTCTGAGGAGATTTTTGTTGAACTGTGGTCGCGGTACCTGTCGTTGGGCGAATTGTTCGCCTTACAGGAGTCGGGGTCTTGGTGGGTGACCGTGTGGTCGTTTTGACCAATCCCTGTACGGGAATAGGCTTGGGATTCGCGTCTATTTCGGCCAACTGCAGCGTTAACTCCGAATTATTGCTAAATACTGTTAGCGATTTTGATTCGGAATCATATCGCCGCGCCTCCACATCTTCCGAATTTGAGCCTAATTCAATCCAGTTTCCGTCTCTTGACTTGGGTTCACTGACGAGGAACCAGTACCGGTCTCCGATCTGATAGACTCCGCGAAATTCGTAGCCTGCAGCAGCGACTTGTGAAGCGTTTGTTGTCGCACCCACTATGCCAGGATTAAAATTTGTGGGAACGAACGGGGACCTGTTGATGATAGAAGGCCCGGTAGTACCGACTTGAGCATGGGAACAAACAGAGAACGCGCCGATGGCGGCGAAGGTAAGAATAGATACTGTGCGTCTTTGGTTCACCTTTGCTTACAA
>JAUVDD010000314.1 GCA_030595525.1 Puniceicoccales bacterium | reverse complement strand
CGAATTGGCTCCCGATCTTGTGGTGGTGGGAAATGTTAACACCAGGGGCAATCCTGAGGTGGAATGGCTTTTGGAAACGCGGGCTATTCCTTTCGTTTCTCTACCGGAACTACTCGCCCGGGAGATTCTCCAGAAACGCCGAACAATTGTTGTTTCCGGCACCCATGGAAAGACAACGACTACCAGCCTGACCGCCTATCTTCTACGTAGTCAGGGAGTGGATGCCGGGTACCTTGTTGGAGGGGTTCCCCACGACCTGCCGGGTGGGGCGGTTGCCGGTGATTCGGAGAGCTGCTTTGTCATTGAAGGTGATGAGTACGATAGCGCTTTCTTTGATAAGAGAAGTAAATTTATCCATTATTGTCCCGATATTCTGATTTTGAACAACTTGGAGTTCGATCATGCTGATATCTTTAGGGATCTCACTGACATCAAAAGGACATTCAGTCATCTCGTAAAACTGGTCCCGAAAAACGGCTTTATCCTGGCCAACAGCGATGATCCTAATCTCGAGGAACTGTTACACGTCAACTGGTCACCCGTTCTGCGCGTCGGATTGGGTGATCGGGCAGATCTGAAAATTGTCGGATTCAAGGAAGGTCCGGATGGCAGTGAATTTGACTTGGAATTTCGGGGCCGTCACTGGACTCATGTCAAATGGAGGGTATGGGGATTGTATAATGCCCGGAACGCAGCAATGGCCGCACTGGCAGCCGCATTAGGCAACGGACTTGAAGATCCCACTGAGTTTAATCTGACCAGTCTTTCCACATTCCATGGAGTGAAGCGGCGTCAGGAAATTTTGTCTGAATCAGAGACGTTGACGGTGATGACTGACTTTGCACATCACCCAACAGCCATCCGTGATACATTGCTTTCTTTAAAGGATCGTTTTCCGGATAGAAGAATCGTCATGTGTTTTGAAGCACGTTCGAACACTTCCTGTAGAAAGACCCATGAGACAGAATTCGAGTTGGCGTTTGATGTTGCTGATGAAATCCATCTCGGGGGAATTTTCCGTCCGGAGCGCTATTCTGATTCAGAGCGTATTGATTTGAGCGGGATGGCTCAGCGACTCGGCGAAAAAGCCTGCCAGCATTCTTCCAATGAGGATTTGGAGAACACACTTCTTGATCGGCTGGCTGGATTAGGTGAAGCGGTCATTATCTTTTTCAGCAATGGTTCGTTTGATGGTGTGCCGCAGCGTATTGGGCAATCTCTTCGGAATGGAGCAACCTTATCATGAAGCGTGAATTGGCAGCCGTATATGATGAAATGGTCAGGCGACAAAAGGCCGGAGAAAAATCCATTTTCCTGAGTGATGAGGCAGTAGACTTATTGAAAGAGGCCTCTCAAGAAGCCCCTGTGGCTGTACCGGAATCAATGGTCTTTGAACCTGTACCAAGGCCTAAAAAGACCGCAAAGAAGGCAGCTAAAAAACCATTGGTAGATGTTCCAGATCCTGCTGCCTTTGAACTCGCGGATGGAGACAAGCAATCCCGCTGGGAAGCTCTGCGGGAGCATGTTCTTGGTGATGCCTGGTGCCAATCCCAAGTTAAACCGGGAAAGAAAGTGGTTTTTGGAGTTGGATCTTTGGATTCCCGGATCTTTTTCTGCGGAGAAGCACCCGGGCAGGAAGAGGAGATTGAAGGAGAACCTTTTGTTGGTCCAGCCGGTCAATTGCTGACGAAGATTATTCAGGCGATGGGGCTTCAGCGGAAGGATATCTACATTGGTAATATCATGAATTACCGCCCTCCCATGACAACACCTGTAGGGAATCGTGCCCCGGAGTTGAATGAAATGGCGTATTGCCTGCCTTATCTGAAAGCTCAGTTGGAGATCATTCAACCTGAAGTCATCGTAACCTTGGGTAATACCGCGGTGGAAGGCCTTCTTGGTCGTGATCCGAAGCGTAAAATCAGTCGAATCAGGGGCCAGTGGTTCGAGTTCGATGGTATTCCCCTGATACCGACATTTCATCCCAGCTATCTGTTGCGGAATCAAAGCATGACCACCAAGCGGCTCGTCTGGGAGGATATGTTGTCCATTATGGACAAGTTGGATATGCCGGTTTCCGAAAAGCAGCGCGCTTTCTTTAAGTGATTAGTTACCCGTTAAACAAAATTCTGTGAGTGATAGGAGAATGCAGATGTTGTTAAAATCGAGATTAATTGGGGTATTTAGTATTCTGGTTTTATTGAGTGTACCGGATGTCTTTGCCCAGCCATCTGGAGGACCATACGGGCCCGTAAGGCAGACATACCAGGTGCCTGTTGGCGGAACCAAATATTTCGTATCACCGGACGGCAGACCTGATGCATCCGGAAAATCAATTTCGGATCCCACTACCATTCAATCAGCAGTTGAGCGTGTTCGGACTGGGGATGCCATTATTCTTCGCGGTGGTAATTACCGGACGGGTGATCTCTTTATCAATCAGGGAATCACGATACAACCGTATCAAGATGAGCAACCTGTCTTGAAGGGAACTTTAGTGGCCGATGATTGGGTACCTTTAAAAAAGGGATTATGGAAAGCTCATTGGAAGCATTTGTTCCCGGCTCAACCGGAATCCTGGTGGAGGCGTGAACGAGAGGAGAAAGACACACCCCTTTCTCGGTTTAACAACGATATGGTATTTGTGGACGGTCGGTTCCTGCAGTCTGTTGGAACGAGGGATGAGGTAGATGAGGAAACCTTCTACATCGATTACGAGAATGGGTTGGTTTACATCGGTACGGATCCCGCGAATCGGGTAGTCGAAATAACTGCCTTCGATTGTGCAATAACGCGGACTACCGAGAAGTTTCACGGAAAGAAGTCAGATAAAAAAGGACCGGTGATTCGTGGTATCACATTTACACAATATGCCTATCGTGCTCTCGAATTTGAGGGAATAGATCCTGATGGGATTTCGGCTGAAAGTGAGCACGGAAAAGAAATAATTGGAACAACTTTGGAAAACTGCGAAATTTCCTTTGGTTCCCGTGTGGGCGGTTATTTCAGAGGTGATCATCTGACGATCCGAAATTGCCTGATAAGTGATACCAGTACGGAAGGGATTTTCATTTTGAACTCTTCGGATGTCCTGCTGGAGAAGAATATTTTCCAGAAAAACAATATCGAAAGAATCACCGGATATTATCCAGCAGC
>JAUVDD010000285.1 GCA_030595525.1 Puniceicoccales bacterium | reverse complement strand
TGAATCTAACGCCAACTTGCGGTCGAAAATTTCGACCGCAAAACCGTCCACTCCGTCCAAACCGCTAAAACACCCGAAATCAGGTATTAGAATCCGATGAGTTCGATTCCGAAGGAGGCAGCCTTTTTCAGGAGCTCTTTCTTCTGCAACATGACCACTCGATCCGCTTCCAGCACAGCT
This sequence comes from Puniceicoccales bacterium, assembly GCA_030595525.1. Classification (GTDB taxonomy): domain Bacteria; phylum Verrucomicrobiota; class Verrucomicrobiia; order Opitutales; family Oceanipulchritudinaceae; genus Oceanipulchritudo. The sequence goes on along the minus strand of JAUVDD010000285.1, from coordinate 3,144 downwards.
GTTTTGATTCCGCTGGCTTGCATGGATTCGAGGGTTTTTTCGCCGAATACCGGCCAGTCAAAATGCGGATTTTGCTCATGCTTGGCACACTTAACAAAGATCAGTTGGTCGGTTTTGTACTTATTTGCGCGACTGAGCATATCATCAGTTCCCTCAAAGGCTTCCACCGAAAGAACAGTTCCTTTGCGAACCACAACTCCCTGGCCAATATCCATTCGTGCCACTTCCTTGGCCATACGGATTCCATAATCAATATGTTCTTGTTTGGCCCGAATTTTGCCGGGTGTCATGAGACCTACACTGCTCAATTGAGTATCAAGGAAAGCCCGGGCATCCAGCATATCCACGCCAATGTCGGTGATCTCCCTGGTAATTGCCCCGAAAATGGTGTGGGCATTACGCTCCTTCAGGCTGGCGAGCAGGGCGATCGCCTTGATATCCGGGGTCAGGTCGCGGAACAGCTTTCCAGGAGAAACCTGCCCGACAAACAAAGCATATTTTACATCCAGCTTCTGAAGAGCCTTCAGCATCTTACCAATCTGTCCGACCTTGATGATCTCCCTTTCTGATTCAGGAAAGGAATCGATCAGGTCTTGTCGGGTTTCCCCTTTCAACGCAACCAATCGAACGGGTACTCCTGCCGCGCGTATTGCCTCGACACAGAGAACCGGATAATCACGTTGCCCAGCAATAATCGCCACCGGGAGGGTGGGATTGAAGCCGTCTGGAAGAAACTTGGAAGGAATTGCCTCAGCCACGAACTACGACATTGAGGATTTTTCCCGGAACGTAAATCACTTTGACGATTTCCTTTCCGGCCAAATGAGCTTCGACCCTATCATTTGAATGAGCCGCCGCCAGAGCAGTTTCCTGATCGGCAGTCTTACTGATGGTGGCCTCTCCACGGGCTTTGCCATTTACCAGCAATCCGATCTTCACCTCATCCGTTTTCAAGAGGGATTCATCCCAAGTCGGCCAGGTGGCCCGAGCAACTGAACCTTCTCCGCCAAGCTTGGCCCATGCTTCCTCCGCGAGGTGTGGGGCCAGCGGCGCCAGTAACTGGACGAAGGCCTTGGCTGACTCCTTTGACAGACTCTTGGCTTTTGAAAGGTTGTTCATGAAAATCATCATGGCTGACAACGCTGTATTATAACGGATGTTGTCGTAGTCATTGGTGACCTTCTTGATCGTCTCATGAAGGGACCGTTTGATTTCCTCGGATTCCGGTTCTTCTGAGGCAATCTTTTCCGGCAAATCGTTCTCTGAACCAACAAATTCCCTCCAGACCTTACGCAGAAACCGGTGAACGCCTTCGATTCCATGTGCATTCCATGGTTTCTTATCTTCCAGCGGCCCCATGAACATCAAGTAAGCCCGCAGGCTGTCAGCTCCGTGACTGGCGATGAAATCGTCTGGATTGACCACATTTCCACGGCTCTTGGACATCTTTTCACCATCTTCACCAAGAATCATTCCCTGGTGAAACAGTTTCTTAAACGGTTCAGGATCCTTAACGACTCCCTGATCCATGAGGAACTGGTGCCAGAATCGGGCATACAGCAGGTGAAGGACGGCATGTTCTGAGCCACCCATGTAGAAATCGGGGACGCCCCAGTAATCGCATGCTTCCTCTGAAACGAGGCTATTTGGATTATTTGGATCCAGATAGCGCAAGTAGTACCAGCAACTGCCCGCCCACTGCGGCATTGTATTGGTTTCACGACTCGCAGCTACCCATTGGTCACCCGACGGTCTGTCGGCAGATTGAGATACAGCTTCGCCCGTTTCCAAATTAAACCAGATATCCACCCAATCCTTATCATTGGCGAGCGGACTTTCACCCGTGCCTGCCGGCTGGTAATTATTCAGAACAGGAAGCTCCAGCGGAAGTGCGGACTCAGGAAGCGGCAATGCGTAGAATGTCTGTCCTGACTCTTGAAAAGTAACCGGTTGCTTCGGGAGTAGCGCGGTGACTGCTGTATCCCTGCCCTTAACACTGTTCCAAGTGGATTCATCCACCCAGACAATCGGGAAAGGCTCGCCCCAGTAACGTTGACGGGAGAACAACCAGTCACGCAACTTGTAGTTGACGGCGCCTTCGCCCTTACCGGCTTCATTGAGCTTGGCAATGATCTGGTCTTTACCTGTTTCGCTGTCGAGTCCGGTGAATTCACCACTGTTAATCATCGTTCCCTTGCCGCAAAAAGCGGTGCCTTCCGGAACGTCCGTTCCTTCTGGAGGCTGAATAACATCAACAATCGGCAACTTGAATTCCGTTGCGAATTCGAAGTCGCGCTCATCATGAGCCGGAACCGCCATGATTGCACCGGTACCATAACTCATCAGAACGTAATCAGCAATCCAGACAGGGACGCGTTTACCGTTGATCGGATTGATGGCATAGCTGCCCGTGAAAACGCCTGTTTTCTCCTTGGCGAGCTCGGTCCGAAGCAGGTCGCTTTTGGATGCTGCTTCTCGAATATACTGATCGATCGCATCCTTTTGTTCTGGTTTGGCGATTTTCTCAACCAGTGGGTGCTCAGGAGCAAGAACCATGTAAGTTGCCCCGAAAAGCGTATCCGGGCGTGTTGTGTAAACAACGATCGGATCACCGGATTCTTCCATCTGGAAAGTGACATTGGCACCCGTGCTGCGACCAATCCAGTTGCGCTGCATGGTCTTGGTTGAATCGGGCCAGTCCAATTCATCCAATCCATCCAGTAAACGATCCGCGTAAGCCGTAATGCGCAGGACCCACTGGCGCAGGTAGCGACGCTCGACCGGATGGCCACCCACTTCAGATTTGCCATTGATGACTTCCTCGTTGGCGAGAACTGTTCCCAATTCGGGGCACCAATTTACCGGGCGTTCATCCACATAAGCCAAGTCGTTTTGGAACAACTTTTGAAAGATCCACTGTGTCCAACGAAAATAATCGGGATCGGTGGTATTGACCTCACGTGACCAGTCGATGGCCAATCCCAGATCCTTGATCTGTCGACGGAAATTTCCGATATTCGTCCTGGTGGTGATCGAGGGATGTGTCCCGGTCTTTACGGCATACTGCTCAGCAGGAAGACCAAACGCGTCCCAACCCATTGGATGCAGGACATTATGCCCACGGGCCATCTTGTAGCGGCCCAG
>JAUVDD010000256.1 GCA_030595525.1 Puniceicoccales bacterium | reverse complement strand
AAACTCAAGCAAACCTACGACCAGCCGTTTTTCATGGCTATTGGATTCAATACTCCCCATTTGCCACTGTTTACACCACCAGAAATATATAATCGATTTCCCCTGGATTCGGTCCAGCTGCCTGTAACCCTGCCCGATGACTTGGAAGATCTGCCTCCGATGGGTCGAAAATTCACACGCTATTTTGATACCACGCCAATGAATCACAGGGATATTACGCGACAGGGTCTTTGGCACAAGGCGGTTGCCTCCTATTTGGCATGTGTTTCCTTCACCGATGACTGTATCGGCACGGTGATGGATGCACTGGAGAATAGTGAGTACCGTGACAATACCATCATCGTCCTGTGGTCGGATCATGGTTTTCACGTCGGAGAAAAAATGCACTGGGAAAAGCGTTCGTTATGGGAAGAATCGACCCGTGTGCCACTAATTTTTGTTGTGCCCGGAATGGAGGCATCTCTGCAATGCAACAAGCCTGTAGGGCTGATTGATGTCTTTCCGACCCTGGCTGAATTGTGCAGTTTGCCTGCAATCGAACAATTTGAAGGACAAAGTCTCGTACCGCTTTTAAAGAATCCGGATCTTGAATGGGAAACACCGGTAATTACCACACATCATCCGGGCAATCATTCAGTACGGAGCGAAAGGTGGAGGTATATCCGATATACCAATGGAGATGAAGAACTTTATGACCATCAAAACGATCCAAACGAATTTTTCAACCTGGCGCCGAATCCGGCGTATGCAGAGGTCAAATCAATGCTCGCTGCATGGCTTCCGCAATCCTGTGCCCCCTATGCCCCACGATTGCCAAGGCAGAAGTACACCCAGGATTTTGACTGGACTACTCCATGATCCAGTGTGGTGTTGATTTAAAAGGGTTTCGTATGTCAGTCATGGCTGATCTTTCAGCAAGTGTCATAGATGGCAATTTATCGGCCCATATTTTCTTCTAAGAGGGTAGATAGATTTTGGACCAGCTCTGCGTTTTCCGGATTGTCTGCGATATTGATATTTTCTTCCGGGTCCCGTTCGTGGTCGTAAAGCATGCGGCTTGTTAGCTTACCATTGCTAGTAGTGTATTGGGTATAACGATACCGGTCTGTGCGAATGGTGTCACCACTCTGGAAACGGCTGATGGCGAATTCTTTATGATTGTTTTTCGGGTCACGCAGCACCTTAACAAGGCTTTTCCCCTCCAGATGATCCGGTCGATCTATTCCGGTTAAATCACAAAGGGTGGGGTAGATGTCGATGAACTCAGTCAGGGCGCCAGTTTGCTTGCCACCTTCGAATCCCTCAATCATTGGAGCAGCCACCATCAAAGGTGCACGCAACGCATTCTCAAAGCAGCAGTGTTTACACCAGAGAGTGTGCTCACCAAGGCTCCAACCATGGTCGCCCCATAACACGATAATCGTGTTTTCCCTTAGACCAAGAGTTTCCAGTTCGTCCAGCACATTCCCAATCTGTGCATCGGTGAAGCTCACACAGGCACGGTATCCATGAATCAGTGTTTTTGCTTGTTCCACTGGCAGAATGCCGGTTTTCGGAATGCCGGCATATTGACGCAACTCGCCCCATGGGTGCATGGCGTCTTCAGGTGCGTTCTCTGGGGCGTAATAATTGTCAGGCAGCTCAATCTTTTCATCGTAAAGTGCCCAGTAGCGTTCAGGAGCTACAAATGGCAGGTGTGGCTTGAAAAAACCAACTGAGAGAAAAAACGGCTGTTCCTCCTTCGAGAGACGTTGCAAGACTTCCACAGCTTTTTCAGCCAGATTTCCATCACGGTAAGCATTGTCCTGAACGTCTTCCCTTTCGAAGGGTTGGCCATTCTTCGAGCCGTTGAGGGACTTTGCGTTTTCCGGATTCGCATACGGGTTACCCCCCGGCCTCCAAGGGGATTCGGACCAGCCGATTTCATTGTCATCCTGATGGTGGAATACCTTGCCAAGGGATACCGTATGATAACCATTTGCCTTTAGATGGGTATTGAGGGTTGTGATACCCGGCGCATCTTCGCTAGCATAGACCCTGTAGCTTTTAAAACGTTCCCGTGCTGGCCGAATACCAGTCATTAGGCTGGCTCGGCTCGCACCACAGGTCGGAACCATGCAGTATGCCCTTTCGAAGAGCAGGCTTTGCCGGGATAGACGGTCCATGTTGGGTGTCACCATTCCTTCACGACCGTATTCAAGAATCTCCGGACGCAGGTCATCTACAGCAATGAAAAGGATATTTGGCCGATCAAAGGCGGCTGCAAGGTGTGCGAGCAGGAGAATAATGATAACATACTTCGTCCGGTGGATAAGTGAGTAGTCTTTATGCATGATTCATATCAGTAGAATGTTTTTAACCAGGCTAGCGGTTCATGGTAATCTTATTTCGATTTAGAAATTGAGGATTAATTCTCGATTTTAGGAGTTCTTAGCCAATCGGGGAATTTCGTTACGCCCGTGTGTGGGGTGTGGGAAGTTTTTAGCCTCTGGAGCATTTTTTCGACGATTTCCGGAAACTGGGCAGCAAGGTCATGTTCTTCCCCTATATCCTTCTTTAAGTCATACAGTTGAATGGGCCCGTCCGGCTCATCAATCCAGTTCAACCGCACGGCTTTCCAACGGTTATCCACCACAGCTTGTCTGCCTTTAGCTTCGTAAAACTCCCAATATAAATATTCATGATGCGCTTGCTCAGATTTGTCCCCCAATAACATGGGGACCATGGAGACGCCATCGCATTGCGGGGCCTCGATACCTGCCAGATCGCAGAATGTGGGCAGGTAATCCTGAAATCCACTCAAGTGATCCGATTGGCTCCCGGCGACTACGTGACCCGGCCACCATGCGATCATTGGAACGCGCACGCCGCCTTCGTATAGATCCCGTTTGCGACCCCGTAAGGGACCATTGGAATCGAAAAAGTCCATCGAATGCCCGCCTTCCTGGTGTGGGCCGTTGTCACTTGAAAAGATCACCAAAGTGTTTTTGTGCAAACCGTGTTCGCGTAGCTTTTTGATCACGCGTCCAACGTCCTTGTCCAGATTTTGGATCATTCGAGCGAAACCTTTCTCAGGATCAGGCCAATCTTCATCTGAGAAAGGACCATAATCCGGCACTTCCATCCCTCGCTCAAACATTTCGCCTTCGTTGTTCGCATGGGGCGTGTTCAAAGGAATGTATAGAAAAAACCGCTCATCCGCATGCCGGTCGATGAACGCCAGTGCTTCATTCACTATAAATTCTGGCGCATAGTCCACCGGATTTGCAGCCACCCCGTTACCGCGATTTCGCCCTTTGTCACTTTCTGGAATCAAGTCGTTGCGCAAGGCTTCCCTTTGCCCGTTTCTTACCAAGAAGGGTGGAAAAAAGTTATGCGCATGAAACATATCTACATAGCCATAAAATTCATCGAATCCTTTCTTGTTAGGATCATCCTCTGGAATCCTGTTCCCTACACCCCATTTTCCGAAACACCCTGTCCTGTATCCGGCGGACTTTAGAGCGCTGGCAATTGTTGGTGTGCCGTTGGGTAGTGTATCGTCCCAGTTTGTCCGCAGG
>JAUVDD010000228.1 GCA_030595525.1 Puniceicoccales bacterium | reverse complement strand
GCTTGGCATCTTCTCCCAATTCTGGAAGATCGTGGTATCCCATGCCAGGGAGTTCTGAACCTTCGACAAGCAGTGGAAGTCGCGTTCGATATGGCCGGGGGAGAGGTTCCTGTCGTGTTCAGTCCAGGGTTTGTTCATGGGGAAGAATATGGCGACCTTGTGGAGCGCGGAATCTGCTTCGAAAATGCTGTTTTAGGTTTGAAGCATCAGAAGGGGAGTGTCTAATTGAATTTAATAGGAGTAATGAAATGAAAATCTGGTCAGTGTTTAGTCTCGTAATTGTGTTTCATGGAGTGGTCATTGGGCTTTTGTTAATTCAGCCAGGATGTCAGAGTCAGTCGACGGGTCGTCCCGATCCGGCTCAGACCGCACCGCAATCAAATGTTGGCTACCAGCAGCCTTCTCAACCGGAGCAGCTTGATTCTGCCTTTAATAGTGGTCTTGGCACGACTACCTCGAGGCCAGGACTGACTTCTCCAACGCGACCAGTCGGCTCAACGCGAACGCCTGCCGACACGGGCATGCTGACACCCGTATTGAACCCGATACAGGACGAGCTAAGTGTTCCTACAATTCAGAGTGAATATACTATCAAGAGTGGCGATAATCTGACATCAATTGCCCGCCGTGAAGGCGTTACCCTGAATGAGCTTCTCAAGGCCAACGGCCTGACCCGGTCATCAACCATTTTTATTGGACAAAAGCTGGTAATTCCGGCTGGAAGCGCACCGATCGAAACGAATGCACCTGCTGCTGAAGTAAGCCGTGCTGGCCAACAGGTTGTGGTTGCCAGTGGTGATACGCTTGGCAAAATTGCTGCCCGCGCCGGAACATCGGTGAAAATCCTCAAGGCATTGAATGGATTGAGGAGTGATACCATCTTTATCGGACAAAAGCTTTCCCTGCCCGAAGGTTCTTCCACTCCAATCAATTTGCCATCTTTACCGGTCAGTACAACGACAACAACTGTCACATCCGGACAAGGAACCTATGTGGTAAAGTCAGGTGACACACCGAGTGGGATCGCCCGCAAGTTCGGAGTCACGACAAGTGCCCTCATGGCCGCCAATGGAATTTCGGATCCCCGCAAGATGAATGTGGGTAAATCGCTGGTGATTCCACAGGGAGGGACTGCTCCAGTTTCTCAACCAGTTACAACGACAAATCAACCTATGCAGTTGCGTAGTGGATCGGTCACGACACCTGTGGAACCTGTGATTAGTGAGCCAACTCCAGACGATCCCATGTCGATCCTGGAGGCCTTGGAAGACGAGGATATTCCGTTTGCTGAGGTCGAGGTCATCGATGGCGGAAATTAGCCGGGTAATTAATGCATACATCGGAAAGCCAGAGAATCTGGGATTATACTGTCGGTCGTCGATTGCCGATAGTTCTACTTGGGCTCTCCGTACTTTTTCTTAACGGACTGGGTTTAATCGTGCTCTTGAGCATAGGCCGGGCACATGGGACTGGCCTGGGTGGGTATTTCCTTCGTCAGAGCCTATGGATGGGAGTCGCGATGACAGGCTTCGGGATTTCACTTATCTTTGATTATGAAAAGTGGCGGAAGGCATCGTGGTGGATCGGTATTGCCGGCATAGCATTGTTGATTCTGGTCTTGGTGCCGGGAATCGGAATGAAAATCAACGGGGCTCGCCGCTGGATTGATATTGGTCCGATGAATATGCAGGTATCGGATGTGGCGAAAATCGGCTACATCCTATGTTTAGCCCAGTATTTTTCGATTATTCAGCGTGAACGTGCGCATTTCTTCAAGGGATTCCTGTTACCTTGCGTGATGATCGGAATATTTTTTGGCCTGATCCTGCTGCAACCGGATTTTGGAACAGCACTATTGTTTGCGATGGTGGGAGGAGTGCTGTTGTTTCTGGCTGGGGCTTCGTTAAAGTACCTGATTCCCACCGCCATTACAGGCGGAACACTTTTCGGGCTGGCGATCGCTCATGATCCTGTTCGATCAGCGCGGATTCTTTCATTCCTCGATGTGGAAGGAAACCGAAGTGAGGGAGCTTACCAACTCTGGCAGGGGATTATCGGATTTGGGGCAGGCGGAGTGAATGGTGTTGGATTGGGGAACGGACGCCAGCAATTCTCGTTCCTTCCAGAGGCCCACACAGATTTCATTTTCCCGATTATCGGGGAAGAACTGGGTCTAATCGTTACCCTCTCTGTGGTCGCTGCATTCGCCCTGTTTTTTCTCGTGACATGGCATCAATTGCAAAAAGCACCCAACCTTTACCAATTCCTTTTGGTGAGTGGGGGTTTGTTGTTCATTACCATGCAGGCAATGGTCAACATGGGAGTCTCCACAGGATGTCTTCCAACGAAAGGGATGTCGTTGCCCTTCATCTCTTACGGTGGATCCAACTTGGTTGTTACGTATTTTTTGTTCGGAATAATTTGTCGATGCATCTGGAAATGGAATAATCCACCGAAAATCGAACCCCGGGAGATGGGCGCTTAAAGATGAGCGATCCGGTCTACATCGTATGCGGTGGAACAGGGGGGCATCTGGCTCCCGGAATCGCCACCGCCCAGCGATTTATTGAAAAAAGCATTCCGGTCGAATTGGTAATTAGCGAAAAGGAAGTGGACTCCCGTTTACTTCAATCGTATCCGAAAATCCCCTACAGAAGGGCCAAGGGATCTCCCTTTGGATTGCATCCGGCGAAGCTGATACTTTTCATTGTCAACAGTATTATTGGTCTCATCCAGAGTCTGAAGCTTTTGAAAATAAACCGTCCGATTGCTGTTATTGCATTTGGTGGTTACTTGAGTTTTAGTTATGTATTGGCAAGTTGGCTACTTAAGATACCAGTCATCCTGCATGAGGCCAACCGGAAGGTCGGGAAATCCATCCGGTCCCTGTCGGGAATGGCGGACAGGGTCTACCTTCCGGAAGGTGTTGCCTTGAAAGGAGTTGAACCCGCTCGCTTGAAGAGGATAGGAATGCCACTCCGAAGGGAAATTCAGCATATTAAGAAGGATGAGATTCGGGAACGAATGGGAATTCCGCTACACGTAAAAGTGCTGACAATTGTCGGAGGAAGCCAGGGTGCCCAGGCGTTGAATGAATGGGTAGGACGTCAACATAAGTCCCTCGCCTCAGATGGAATTTGGATAATTCTTGTTGCCGGTCCCGGGAAACAGACCTTGCCGGAGTTGCAGGTGATCAAATCCGATCAGGGCCAGGATGTTGAAATTCGAACCTTTGCGTTTCACAACGCATTGCATGAATTATTTTCCGCATCAGATGTTGTAATCAGTCGTGCAGGAGCCGGAACAATTGCCGAGCTGATCCACTGCCTTACCCCTTCCATTCTGATCCCTTACCCCTACGCAGCTGACCAGCACCAGTCGGCGAATGCCAATGATATTGAGATGCGTGGCGGGTGTGTTGTTGTTGATCAGGAGAACTTGAAGACCTTATACCGGGAGGTTCAGGACTTGATATACAATGATGGACTGCTGGCAAAGATGAGGAAAAACCTGGGGCGTTTATCCCCTGGGGATCCAGCAGATATAATTTGCCAAGGAATAGTTGACCGCTACATGGCTCCGGGAGCTGAAGTTGAATTGGGGGTCCGGGCATGAGTTTTCAAAATGAATTCTCTGGAACTGGATTGCGGGTAGCAGTGCTTTGTGGTGGTGATAGCACGGAAAGAGAAGTCTCACTGGTTTCCGGGAAGTCGGTGGCCGATGCGATAGAATCATCAGGATTGCCTTGTGATTTGTT
>JAUVDD010000058.1 GCA_030595525.1 Puniceicoccales bacterium | reverse complement strand
TGAGCTTGACTGAAAAGGATCAGTCTAGCGGTCATGAACCGGTCCTTTCCGGGCCGGTTGTCGCATATTTGGCGGAAGAGAGGTCAGGTCAGTTCCTTGATGCAACTTTCGGTGGAGGCGGCCATACACGGGCAATTCTTGAGGCGGATTCCAATAACAAGGTCGTGGCTCTGGACTGTGATCCCGAAGCGATCGAACGCGGTCGTGAATTGCAGAAAAGCTATCCGGGCCGGTTGGTCCTGCACCACATGAATTTCGAAGACCTGGGTGCACTCGAAGAGGATGGCTTTACCGGGATTCTTTTCGATTTCGGGGTCAGCTCTTATCATTTCGATAATGCTCATCGAGGATTCTCCTTTCGTGAGGATGCTCCACTGGACATGCGCCTGAATCCCGAGGCCGGGCAGCCAGCCAGCCAGTTCTTGAAAAATGCCAGTTACTCCGAGTTGGTTGAGGCAGTTAGAAATTTCGGGGAAGAGCAACGTTGGCGAAGAATTGTTACCGCAATCGAATCGGCAAGGAATACAAATCGACTCGAGCGTACCCTGGCATTTGCCCAGCTCGTCGAGGATGCTGTCGGCGGACGCCGTCCAATGGATCGCATTCATCCCGCAACAAGAACTTTTCAAGGGGTGCGCATCGCCGTAAACCGTGAATTGGCGGTCATTGAGTCGGCGCTTCCAGCAGCCTTTGGCAAGTTGCTCGAAGGCGGTCGGATGGCAGCAATCAGTTTTCACTCCCTGGAAGATAGAATCGTCAAACGGTTTTTCCGTCGCATGGCAGGTCGACCGGAACATGGAAGGGACTCACGTCCGGGACAGTTTCGGATACGTCAAGCAGCCATGCTGACGCGGAAACCCATTGTGGCGGATGAAGAAGAAGTTACCCGAAATCCCCGTTCCCGTTCGGCAAAACTGCGGGTGTTGGAAAAGGAAAGGAGGGCCGCATGAGCCCGATACTACGACGAGAAACTACCCTTTATAAACAAATTTTATCACTGCTGGTAGTACTGGCAGTGATTACGGTGAGCGGTTGCCTGGGTCTGTTATGGTTGCGCCAAAAGATTGAATTGACAGCCCAGGCAACACGCACGCTGGAAGTTGAGATCGCCAAGGAAGAGCGCCGGCTAAGGTACATCGATACCAAGATCGCGGAAATTCATCAGCCACATTATCTGGAACGCCAGATCCAACGGCTTGGATTGAACCTTAGACCGCCGATGGCCGACCAGATTGTCTATCTGGATGGTTACCCACAGTACCAGACCAATCGACCCGAGGAAAGTGATGCTTATCCCACCGAGAGGGAAAAAGATCCATTCCGTTACTCGATCGATCTGGCTGTGATGAAATCCCTTACACCTGTTGATTGATTATGTCGAAGGTCTGCATCAGGAAAACCCGTTTTCATGTATGTTCAGCCATTTTGGTTGCTGGTTTTTTGATGCTGTGCGGTCGCTTGTTTTTTCTACAGGTAATACAAGCGGAGAGTATTTCCGCGGAAGTTGATACTGTTCGCAAACGCCTGGTACGAATTGAAGCCAAGCGAGGAGACATCCTTGATCGGAATGGCAACCTGCTGGCAGGCACGCGTTCACAGATTCTCCTGGGAGCAGATCCCCAGATGGTGGATCTGACAAAAAGGGACCAACTGGCGATGCTTGCTGGTGTCATCGACATGCCTTTCACGGACTTGATGGAGAAACTGGGCCGCCGTGAGCGCATTGACAGTTCAGGCACTACCCGACAGGTGCGCTGGGTTCCAGTGAAGGAAATCAACGAGGATCTTTACCAATCGGTACAAGGCTTGAAAGTCCAGGGAGTTTACGGGAACCGGCGCTATGATCGCTACTATCCAGGGCACGAACTTGGATCGCATGTCATTGGATACATAAACAAGGAACAGACCCCCGTGATGGGCGTTGAGCATGCGTTGGACTATTACCTCAAGGGACAAGTAGGATGGCGCGAGACAGAAGTGGACGGACGCCGGCGTGAAATGGCAGCATTTCGCGAGCGTGAGGTAACCCCACGCAATGGACTGCATGTGGAACTGACCATGGATCTCTTTGTCCAGTCGGTCATTGATTCTGCCATGGAAAAACTGGTGGAGGAAACGAATCCGGCCGGTGCCAGTATCATCGTTTCCGATCCAACTACCGGAGAAGTCCTGGGTATGGCGAACTACCCGACATTTGATCCGAATTCCTTCTGGGATTTTCCGATAGAGAATCAGAGAAACCGTGCCTTAACCGATCAATATGAACCCGGTTCCACTTTCAAAATTGTTCCTATTTCGGCAGCCCTGGAGGAAGGCATCATTGATCCGGAAACCATAATTAATTGTGGAGAGGAATGGAAAAACTTCAATGGGGTAAGAATCCACATGCCGAGTGATCACCGGAATCTTGGTGAAATATCCGTACGGAAAGTTGTTACCAAATCAAGTAATCGTGGAGCTGCCCAGATCGGCATGATGCTGGGTGAAAAGCGGATGTACGAATATGCTCGGGCATTTGGATTTGGTCGATCCGTGGGTTGGCCCTTGATGGGGGAAATTTCCGGAACGCTGATGCCTGTCGATAAATGGGATGGCCTGACAATCAGCCGTTTGCCAACGGGTTACGCGGTCGGTGCAACGCCGATGCAGGTTCATCTGGCAATGTCGACTATCGCCAATGACGGGGTCCGGCTGCGGCCGAAAATTTTACGTCGAGTGATAAATCCGGAAGACGAAAACCAACTCGCACTGGAGCCGGGAAAAGGAGATCGGGTGATCTCGAAGGAGACAGCACGATTGATGCAGGAAATGCTGGTCAGTGTGGTTAGTATAGAAGGTACTGCCAGTCGGGCAGAACTCACGGGATACGCAGTGGCCGGGAAGACCGGTACCAGTCGCAAGATCATCGACGGACAATACAGCACAACGAATCACTTTGGATCCTTCAGCGGTTTCTTTCCGGCAAACAAACCGCGGGTGGTTATCACCGTGGTTGTGGATGATGCCAACGTGAGCGGTCCGGCATATGGCGGACTCGTGGCGGCTCCAACTTTTAAACGGATCGGCGAGAATCTGATTCCGCACCTGGCAATTCGAAAACCCCAAAACTGGGAACCTTTACTTGTTTCAAATGACTAATTTCAACCTGAGCCTGACAACAACTCGTGAATATCGGCAACCAAGACATCACCTTACAGATTACAGGGCGCTTGGGTCGTCCATGCTGCTCGAACGAGCGGTGCAGCGAACCGTTATGACTTTATCCCTGAAAAAGCTGACATCCGGCCTGGCCGGATTGACAATCCGAGGCAAGGACTCTGCGAAAGTGCGGAGCCTTGCAACGGATAGTCGGCGAGTTGTCCCGGGATCCCTCTTTTTTGCCTTACCCGGACTGAGGACAGACGGTCACCTGTTTGTAGCCGAAGCAATCGATCGTGGCGCAGTTGCCATAGTTTGCCAGAAGGAATGCTGGGTGCCGCCAAATGTGGCACTTGTCCAGGTTGCAGACATGCGTTCGGCTGTTTCCGCCATTGCATCCCGATTCTATAATTATCCGGAAAAAGGAATAAACCTGACCGGAATACTTGGCACCAGTGGCAAAACGGTTGCTTCCAGTTTACTAAAACATTTCCTGAGTTCCCGCGGACCCATTGGCATGCTGGGAACCATCAACTACGAGGTGGGTAACCGGACTTTACCTGCCCACCGGACTACCCCGGAACCAGTTGAATTGTATGCCCTTCTGGCCCAAATCAGGGATCATTCCTGTACGGATGCCATCATGGAAGTAAGCTCACACGGAATTGACCAAGCCAGGGTTACTGGTTTGCAGTTTGCCAACCTCGTCCTGATGAACCTTTCACCGGAACATTTGAACTACCATGGTTCACTTGAGAATTATATTTCCCTGGAGAGGAATTTCGTCGAGCAACAGTCTACTGGACTGAAGAGTTTTATTGCTGGAATTGATGATTCGAAAGTTCGCCGGATAGTGGAAGGCGCATCGGAGAACCTTCAGCGCAAAGTGCTTTCGTTTGGTTGTTCGGAAGATGCAATTATCCGGGCAGAAGACATCCGCTATTCGGAAAAGGATACCCGGTTTAAACTGATTTGGCCGGAGGGATCCGTGAAGCTGGTTTCCCCGTTGCTGGGTGAATTCAATCTGCAAAATGTTTTGGCGGCAATTGCCGGTGGATATGCGGAAGGTGTTGATCCGATTGAAATGGGGGCAGCGCTCCTGTCATTTGAAAGTGTCCGCGGACGCATGGAACGATTGGACATGGACTTACCCTTTAACGTTCTCATCGATTACATGCATACCGAGGCATCCTATGAAAAAGGCTTATCAATGGTTCGTGGTCTTACCAAAGGGCGACTGATTACAGTTTTTGGATGCGGTGGCAACCGCGATGCTGGGAGTCGTCCAATGATTGCCTCGATTGTTGCTCGGTTAAGTGATCAGGCAATCGCTACCGCGGATAACCCCAGGTCTGAGACGGTGGAAGGGATTTTTTCCGACATGCGCAAAGGAAATGAATCCGCGGATAATTTGAGTTTTATAGCGGACCGGCGTGGTGCCATCGCAGCGGCACTGGAGATTGCAGAACCGGGAGATACTGTCCTGATCGCAGGTAAGGGACATGAAACTTTTCAGGAATACAGTGACTGTGTGGTTCCATTCGATGACCGGGCAGTTGCGCGAGAAATCTTACAAAACAAGCAGTGGCAATCCCGTTAATGGCAACACTTGATCCATCAGAGGCAGCGACCATCGCTCATGGCCGTTGGGCCCAGCGCTTGCCGTCCTCGCCGTTGACATCGTTTGCCATCGATACTCGCAGGATTGAACCTGGTGAAACTTTTGTAGCCTTGAAATCGGATAGGATGGATGGGCATTCCTTCCTGAAGCAGGCATTCCAGTATAAGGCAGTTGCTGCCTTGGTAGAGCGGGTGGATGAGGACGTTCCAATTCCTCAACTGGTGGTGGAGGACTCCTTGATGGCCCTGCAGTCTTTGTCCCGTACGTGGCGCGAACGCTTTAATTCCCCGATTATCGGTATCACTGGTAGTAACGGGAAAACGACGGTAAAGGAAATGCTGGGAAAAGTACTTGGTTCTCAGTGGTTCCGTACGAAAGGGAATTACAATAACCACATTGGTGTTCCCTTGAGCTTATTGGAATTGGATCCACGCATGCATGCCGGTGCGATCCTTGAGGCAGGGATTAACGATATAGGTGAGATGAATCTACTGGCAGGCATGATCCGTCCCGATCATGCAATCGTGACATCAGTCGGGCCATCGCATCTGGAGCGTTTGGGCAGTATCGAGGGTGTAGCCCGTGAAAAAGCCCTTTTGGCAGCTTCCGTTCGTCCTGGTGGCAGCGTCTATATTCCTGCAGAATTATTGAATTACCAGGCATTCAGGGAATTGCATGAGAGTTTGCAGATTCATGCGCTACTGAAAATGGGTGATCCGTTTGATCCATCATGGAATCATCTGCCAAATGTAACAATTTACCACTACAATTGGACTGAGTCCAACCTGTCTTTGGGTGTGGGAGTCCTGGAAACAGGGCTACCCATGCATCCCAGTGAAATTACTTTTCGCGCAGGCAGCGAGGGTATGGTTTCCAACCTGGCACTGGTGGTACATGTGGCCCTGCAAATGGGTGTTCCTGCAGGAACTATTCAAGCGTGTCTGGATGGTTGGCGACCGTTTAGCAAGAGAGGCGAAATCTTCAGGGACGGAGTAACTACATATTATGTCGATTGCTATAACGCCAATCCGTCCTCCATGTTGGATAGTGCGCAGAGATTTAATCACCTCTTTCCCAAAGATCCACATGTCTATGTATTGGGAACGATGAATGAATTGGGAAAAGAAACTGCCAAGTGGCACCGGACAACTGCCAGGGATCTGCCAATTCGAAGAGGTACTGACGTTTTTCTTGTTGGTGAACATGCAGCGGCTTATGCGGAAGGGTTGACGGAGCAGGGTATAAGGCCGGTCAATATACACATGGAAGAGGATTGGGATATTTTGAGGAACAATCTGAGGAATTTCGAGGGAGCTGTATTTCTGAAAGGCAGCCGTGCCCTTAAGTTGGAAACCCTCCTGCCTGAGGGGGGATTATAATGCTGAGTTATTTGGCGGATTTGGAGTCCATATGGGGACCACTGCGTCTGTTCCGTTACATATCCTTTCGGGCAATGGGCGGAGCGGCAACCTCCTTGGCGATCGGCATGATTATTGCGCCTTATGTGATTGCCAAACTCAGGTCATTGAAAGTCAGACAGGTGTTAAGATCTGCCGAGGAAGTGGGTAGACTTGCGGATTTGCATAACAAGAAAAAGGACACTCCCACAATGGGTGGATTGATTGTGTTCTTTGCAGTTGTCACCAGCACTCTACTGTGGGCCGAGCTGAACATCTTTGTTGTAACTGCTCTTGTTGTCTATGCCGGTCTGACCGTGATTGGATTTATTGATGATTTTTTAATTATCAAAAGGAAATCCAGCAAGGGACTATCGGGTAAATTGAAACTTTTCGGTCAAGGTGTTCTGACAGTGATCGCACTTGGATTGCTCCTTTCCAGTCCGGATAGTGCAGATTTCATCCGACAGCTCTGGTTGCCATTCCTTAAGGAACCGATTATCCAGAGCATGCCGTTGCCATTCCTGGTGATATTTCTTTATTTTGTTCTGTCTGGTTCAAGCAATGCCATCAATCTGACTGATGGGGTGGATGGACTGGCGATTGGATGTACAATTACGGTGGCAATGGCCTACGCCCTGATGGCCTATGCATCTGGTAATACAATTTATGCGGATTACCTGCTTGTTCCCTACATGCAAGGCACCGGTGAATTGACAATTGTCCTGTCCATTCTGTGTGGAGCATGTCTGGCCTTTCTATGGCACAATGCGCATCCCGCGACGGTGTTCATGGGTGATACTGGTAGTCTGGCGCTTGGCGGATTGATTGGTATCGTTGCATTCATGATCCTGCAGCCAATCACCCTGGTAATCATCGGCGGCGTGTTCGTGATGGAGGTCATGTCGGTGATCTTACAGGTTGGGTCATACAAAACCCGGAAAAAGCGGATTTTTCTACTTTCACCAATTCACCATCATTTTGAATTAAAAGGCTGGGCTGAGACACAGGTCGTCATTCGATTCTGGATTTTATCCCTGGTTTTTGCTGTAATAGGGCTGGCGACTCTTAAACTGAGATGAGTTTACTCGAAAACATTCCCGATCACTACAAGGAACTACTTAAGAAACCAGTGGCCATCTTTGGTTTTGGTGCGAGCGGAAAAGCCACGGTGGATATTTTGAAAAAGCTGGGTGTGAGCTATACTTCATACGACCAACGGGCTGGGGATGAAGATTCTGTCGAGCGAATATTTGATGCAGGAACCGCTGCGCACCATGGACTGGTGATCCACAGTCCAGCTTTCAGGATGGATCATCAATGGATTGAAATGGCGCTCGCCAAGGGATGCTGCGTGGTCAGCGAAATCGACTTTTCACAACAGCTGCGGAATGGACCAACATTGATTGTTACGGGTACCAACGGGAAGACCACTCTCCAGGAGTTTATCACTTTCAGTTTAAAACGGACGGGAATCAGTGCAGTTGCTGTCGGCCAAAATAGTTATCCTCTGTCACGATTAGCAGTGCGACCAGAGTTGGATGGTGTGACTGCCGTTTGCGAGATGGGGCCATCCTACATAGCGCCGTTAAAAGAATTCCGATTTGATGCGCTTTTCTGGATTAATTTCCATGAAGATCATATCGACACACCTGAAGAGCGGAGGACCGCATTTGATGAATTTCGACGGCTGCTGAAATTGTGCCCGGAAGGGGCTGTTTATGCCGGAGAATCGGTGCTCGAAGAAGCAAAGTGTCTCGACTGTAGTTTACCTGATAACGTCATCACAGTTTGTGAAGAGGACTTCCCGGATTGGGATTTACCTGCCCGTTCTGCATTTGCCACCAGCATTCACCGTCCGGTGCTCGCGCTTTATCGTCGTTACTGGCTGGATTGTGGCTATTCGGATTCCCTTTTGAAGGGTGCTGCCGAACATTTTGAGGTACGGGCACATCGCCTGCATGTCTCATCGGTTATTGGGAAAACGGCTTTCTGGAATGATGCCAATGCCGGGAATTTTGCCGCAGCCCGTGCCGCCATCGGGAATTTTGATTCCCAAGTGGTATGGATTGGT
>JAUVDD010000363.1 GCA_030595525.1 Puniceicoccales bacterium | reverse complement strand
GGGCTGCCCTGCTGGCAGGGAAAAACTGCAGCTTTGGTAAACAGGTGCATGGCAAGACCATCGGAACAGGTATCGGGGTTGGCCAACGCGATGATCCGGATGCGGCCAATGTGGTCTACGTTACTTTATTGGAAACCTCCTCCGCAGAGGAACCGGATGCCACAAAGGTGATCGAACTGGTCACCAATCTGGACGACATGACTCCCGAGCACATCGCCTTTCTTGTAGAGAAGCTACTTGATGCAGGTGCATTGGATGTCTGGCAAACGCCTGCCACTTTCAAAAAGGGACGTCTTGGATGTGTACTCAGTGTGTTGGCTAGTCCGGAATTGCAGGATGCCCTGACCGATGTCCTCTTGCAGCACAGCACGACTCTCGGGATCCGCTGGAGAACATGGAACCGGAGCATAGTCGAGAGAGAGATTACCGAAAAAGAAACCGAATGGGGAACTGTCCGGGTGAAGTCGGTACTCAAGGATGGCAAGGTTCTTCGATCCAAATTTGAATATGATGATCTCAGGGAAATTGCTTTGAAAAACGATCTTTCCATTTCTGAAATCGAAAACAAAATCCGCGAATAAATGTCTCATTTGAAAAAAATCTTAAAATCGGTAGCCGATGGCGAACTGGATATCGACAGCGCCATGAAGCAACTGCGTTCAGGCATGTACGAGGATATCGGACACTCGCGGGTCGATCATGACCGGTTAGAACGCAACGGAAAACCGGAAGTTGTCTTTGGACAGGGAAAGACTGTTCCACAGCTCTTGGACATCATGAATAGCCTCGCAGGACGTGGACAGGATGTTCTGGTGACCCGATTATCACAGGAAAAGGCAGAGAAACTTTTGAAGGAGCAACCGGATGCAGTTTATCATGAGGCAGCAAAGATTCTGACTCTCAAACTGAGTGAAAAGAAGTCCACCGATTCCTGGATCGCAGTTGTCTGTGCAGGAACTTCCGATTTACCGGTTGCCGAGGAAGCACGGCTAACAGCTGAGTTTTATGGCAACACGGTGAAACCAATCTACGATGCCGGCGTCGCTGGACTCCATCGCTTACTCGCCGATCTGGACACGCTCCAGGAAGCAAAAGTCGTGGTTGCCGTGGCTGGCATGGAAGGCGCCCTGCCCAGTGTCGTTGCCGGACTGGTCAAGGCCCCCGTCATTGCGGTACCAACCAGCGTTGGTTACGGTGCCAGCTTTGGTGGTGTCGCTGCGCTCCTGGCCATGCTCAATTCCTGCGGATCCGGATTAAGTGTCGTCAATATCGACAACGGATTCGGCGCCGGATATCTGGCCAGTATGATCAATCAGATTGGATTGGAAGATTAGATTTTGGAGTGCTCCGACATGTCGGAGCTTTTAAAAGCGGCAGCATGCTGCCGCAGTCCATAGAATGTGCTTTGGAATGCGCTCCACCCACGCAAGGTCGGTGGAGAGAATTATGATTTTCCAAACAACCAACCCATTTGCCCCCACTAGGCCTCAATCGGGCGCTTGTAATACTCGGTTTTTCCTGCTGCAGCGAGATCGGCAACTCGTGCCACGAGATCCTGGCGTTGCTCCGCACTCATGCCTGTGAAGGATTTTGCCAAGTCGACTTTCTCACGTACCAGCGAGGCATTTTCCGCACCGGTAATGAGGACACTGACCGGCAGTGACCAGACGTAGTGCAATGCATCACGGATACTGATCCGTGCCGGAATAGCAGGATCTTCCGATTGCCAAACTACACCACGAGTAGGCATGGCCTTCATTCCAAAGAAGCGACCATCGGCCATGGTTTTCATAGCCAGCAAACCAATATTACGCTCCTGCAGCTTCGGAATGACTTGCTCGGTGAAACTGTGATAACTGGCATCCATGACGTTGACCGGCATCTGGCAGGTAACGAACGGATCCGTGTCCTGCGTTCTCTCCAGCATCCTGAGATTGGCCTCCGGGTTGCTGTGTCCAGTGAACCCAATGTGGCGGACCTTGCCCTCTTCCTTTGCCTTCATGACAACTTCCAGCACACCATCCGCAATCCTGCTATCCACGTCCTCCGGACTGCGCAGGCTATGGATCTGCCACAGGTCCAATTGATCAATCTTCATGCGGCTCAAGGAACTCTCCAAATGCTCACGCGTCGTCTTGGCGTCCTTGGCCTGCGTCTTGGTCATCAGGAAAATCTTGTCCCGGTATTTTGGAGTCAGGAATTTGCCATAGCGCTCTTCACTGACGCCTTTGGCATAACCTTCAGCAGTATCAAAGAAACGGATTCCTCCCTCAATCGCAGCTTCGATGATTTCCTCGGCATCCTTCTCGGTCGTCCAACCCACGTGGAATCCGCCGATTCCCAGCATGGTTACTTCTTCACCAGTACGTCCCAGCATGCGCCTTGGCAATATCGCACCCAGCGAATCCGATGTAATATCCGAACCGTTGCCCTTGGCACAGCCGCCTACCGCAAGTGCGGACGTTCCAGCAGCCAACGAAGTAATAAATCCTCTTCTGTTCATGCACAATGATTAGCCAAACCTAATCACTCGGGCAATCAGAATCCGGTCAGTCGGTAGATTTTGGAAGCTTACCGAGTCGTTCCAACTCAAGGTATTCATCCGTGGTCACATTTTCGTCGGCATCCTTTGATTCCCTGTACTCCAATCCATCCGGATGTGTCCGAACCCGTTTCACATGCTGCTCCCAGAGAGGATCCAGTTCACTTACAATGTCCTGGTAATTGGCATCGTTTGCCAGGTTCACCATTTCCGCCGGATCATTCAGACGGTCGTAGAGTTCCTGGTTCGGTCCTTTTGTATCGAGCCATTTGGTGTACCGATAACGATCGGTTCGCAACGTATAAGCAGTCTGCAAAGTGGTCAGGA
>JAUVDD010000245.1 GCA_030595525.1 Puniceicoccales bacterium | reverse complement strand
ACCTAAAGTTGGTTTATAATGATAACCACAATTCCCATATCGGATTACCTCAGTCGAATACCTGTTTAAGCCTGTTCAAGGCTCTGAAGAAAGCCGGTGTTCCAATCGAAGGAATTGGCATCCAGCTACATACCAAAGTGGGCGAGGATAATGTGCATTATCTCAGAGCCAGTCCTGGATTGAAGCAGCATCCTTTCGATCCGGAATTGTTCGCTGAGGTTATGAGGGCATACGGGGAAGCCGGAGCAGAGGTCTACATATCCGAGAGCGATGTGCACCTCTACGGGGAACCTGACCAAGAGAAACTGGAGGTCCAGGCTGATGCCTATCGAGCCATGCTGAAGGCCTGTATCGAGACTCCTGCCTGCAAGGCCTTCAAGACTTGGGGATTCACCGATGCCAGTTGCTGGAAGCCTTTAACGAAGAAAAACCGGTCACTGAAATATGAACCCTACCCATTGGTCTTCGACCATGACCTCAAGCCGAAGCCTGCCTACTGGGCGATGCATAACTTGTTAAAGGATAAGGCATCAGGAAAGGGGGAATCAGATAGCGGGTTTATCCATTATAACGACGCGAACATACGCGTTTCGGGTGCAAAGTATTCCCTGGACAGTGACCTTGGGCGTGAATATCTCCGATTTCGGGAAGACATTTATTCAGGCAAGCCAACGGAATTGATGTTCAATCCCGGTAAGGCCCGAACCACTACAGGAGTGGTCTTGGAATTCAAGACAGCCGCGGAAAAAGTGAAGTTGTTTTTCACTACAAAACCAGAGGATGAAAACCGGGGAGCGGAATTTGGCGTCTATATAAACGGAGACCTTACGAAGGAATACAATTTCCCGAAGAAAGATACAGCCTCGATGGAATTGGAGATCCGGAATCCGGGAAGTAAAGGATCCGATTTCCAAATAACGCTGCCAAGCTGGGCCAATCCCCGCTTCAAGGGAATGAAACTTCCGGAGGGTGCCGTCCTTGAACCGCTGTCAGCAGATAAGCGCAAAGTCTACGTCGCCTTGGGTGACTCCATCAGTCATGGAACGGGACAGGGATCTGCTACCCACAAAACCTGGCCGTGGTTGGTCAGTCATGCTCTTGATCTGCAGTTCTACAGCCTGGCAGTTGGGGGAGGAAAAATCTCTGTTCCCTCAGCCGAAATGCTGGAGGACTTTGAGAAGATTGATCTGATCACCATATTAATCGGTTACAACGACTGGAATACAGGGATCTCAGGTGAGCAATTCTACGAGAACTACACGAACTTTATCGATGCTATTCGCATCAACCATCCGAAGACAAAGATTGTTTGTATTTCACCGTTGTATACCAATAGCGAAGTATCCAAAGCCAGTGATCTGACCATTATCCCATTTCGGGAAGCCGTGATCAAACAGGTGAAAAAGCGGCAGCAGCAAGGTGACCGGAATATCTGGCTCATTGAGGGCGAAACGATTACCGAGAAAGAAGATATCAGGGATGCGGTGCATTTGAACGAGGAGGGCGCCGCCCGATTTGCCAACGAGGTTGCTGCCATTCTAAGACGAATTATTTAGACAAAGAATATGATGAAACATGCACTGACAATTCTCCTAACCGGCTTCTTTATGTTGGCGGGATTCAATTCCATAGCTGCTTCATCCTTGAAAGGAACTCGCCCGAATGTTGTCTTCTATTTGGCGGACGACCAGAGCCAGTTTGATTACTCGGCATATGGTAATGAAAAAGCTCCTACACCTACCACAGATGCTTTTTCGAAAGAAAGCCTTGTGTTTGAAAAAGCCTTTACCGGACAGGCTATTTGTGCACCAAGCAGGTCGATGCTCTATTCCGGGCTATATCCTATTCGTAACGGTTGCTTCCTGAATCATACAGCAATTAGGCCAGGTGTGAAAACCCTGCCGGTTTATTTACAGAAAGAGGGATACGAGGTCATTCTGGCAGGGAAATCCCATGTTAATCCTCGGAATCAGTTTCCGTGGACGGAATGGTATCCTCCTGTTGAGAAAGAGGGGAAGCCGCGGCCGTGGATTCCTATCCAGAAGATCGATGAGTATTTTGCATCGGCGGACAAACCCTTCTGCATGATGGTGACAAGTGAGTATCCGCATGGGCCCTATTTCAAGGAGTCGCCCTTTGGTCCGGAGGATGTCGAGTTACAGCCGTTTCGTGAGGATACGCCTTCTGCAAGGAATTACACCACACAATATTATGCCAGTATTGCAGAAAAGGAGCGCGAATTTGCGACCCTTCTTGAAACGATTGAGAAGAACGGATTGGCAGATAATACGATTGTCATTTATGCATCCGATCATGGTGTGTTCCGTGGAAAGTTCACTGTTTATGATTCGGGATTGAATGTTCCATTTATGGTGCGCTGGCCGGGTAAGATCCGGCAGGGCCGATCGGCCGCTCTGATCAATTTTGCAGACTTTTTGCCAACTGTGATGGAACTTGCGGGTGCCAAAGCACCGAAAGGAATAGATGGAAAAAGCCTTCTGCCAGTTCTCGAGGGCCGCAGTAAGGAACATCATGACTATGTTTATGGAGTGACCCACAACCAGGGGATCCAGGAGCGACATGTTTTTCCCCAGAGATCAGTCCACGACGGGCAATATCATTACATTTTTAATTTCAATACCTTGGAAAGACTAAGAAGGGAGAAATCGACCAATTACTTCCTGTACCATGGTGCAGAGAAGCATCCCGATCAACCCGAGGAGGAATTGTACGACACATCCAAGGATCCCAACGAGTTACAGAATCTTGCAGGAAACCCTGAGATGGCAGCAATCAAGGCTCGTTTGAAAAAGGAGATGTTCAAGTGGATGGAGTCTCAGAATGACTACCTGACAGAGGATGGACCTATCATATTCCTTAAGCCAAAGATGCACACTCTCGATGAATCAGACCCAAGGTTTAATTATGTCGTGCCGGAGGAATTTGAAGGTTCCCTTAAGGGGAAGTTGCGAGATCCGCACAAAATTACGGAGCAGTAAGACCAGAGGATGGTTCGGAGTTTAGCTTTTTGTATCTTCTTACAAATAATACTTAGAGTGCGTAAATTCATTGTTTAACAGTGAATTTTCACCGTATCCGAATGTTGCAAAACAAAATGAACGTATTTACATTACGTTCAGGAGTTTAAAAAGAGTTCACTTTTAAAGTTGGTTGTTTAGGATAATGCAGGGCCGTTCGTATAGAACGGTCCTTGCTATTTATGGGGATTGGGAAGGATCGCAATGGAACTGAACGAATGTTCCCGGAGATCCGATGGGAATTGAACCTTTGCGAACAGTTGCATTTCCAAAATCACCGATAACTTCCTGCGTGAATCCTGAACAGTGAAAGTGTTCTAAAGAAATTCATATGGTGAAGAAGAGGAATGGTTGATTCTAAAAAGAAAGTTCCTTTTTGAGTAACTCCAACTCTTCCCATCGCTCATACTTCCTAACCAGTGCATCTTCAATTTCCTTCAATCGCAGCTGTGCCTTGGGCGAAAAGGTCGGATCCTGCTTGTGGGAGTCAGGATTCCCCAATTCCATGGCAATGTTCTCCTGTTCAGTTTCAAGCGTTTCAATTTCCGCCGGAAGTTCTTCCAGTTCACGCTGTTCGCGATTGAGAAAGCGCCGTGGTTTTTGTGG
>JAUVDD010000105.1 GCA_030595525.1 Puniceicoccales bacterium | reverse complement strand
TTGGCAAATCGCTCGAGCTCATCCTCCAACTCCGATTCGAAGAGACCAAGGGTTTTTTCTTCGCTTAAACCGCTGACAGAAAAGTCAGTGAATTTTTCAACATCCATGAATTCCACCTTAATGGTGCCGGCCTGTGCGGTGGCTACTGAAGTCAGGGCAACTGCGACTGTTAGGAATACTTTTAATGTTTTCATATGTCCTTAGAACGGGGTTTTATTAAATTGTTTCATGATTCGGCAGAATATCGAGTTTTTTATTCGGAGACTGCTTTTGAATGAACAACGAACCGGAATCCTATGAATCGGTTTCGTTCGGTGCGGGAACGGAGATCCTCAGGAATAGAGTTCAGGCGTGCGCTTGAATCCCGGGAGGATCCACCAATGGCAACTACCTGGTTTTTGTAGGATGAATCCGCATCGAGCCATTCGGCCACATTTCCGAGCAGATCATGAAATCCGGATGCATTGGCGGAGAGTTGGCCGCATTGTTGAACTAAACGGTTTGAGTTTTCGGAAGACCAAGCTTGGGAGCGGATCAGTTGCAAGTTGGTTTCCCCCAATACCGCTGTGTAGATTGACCTGCCTGGCAGGGAGACTGGCTTGGCTAGGATTTTGCTGAGCATATGAGTGAAGTTCTGCGCTTCTTCCCACGTCACCGAGTCAACTGGTTTGATTGGATCCTTTTGGCTGGATGGATTTAGACCGATAACACTTTCATAGAGAGCTTGCGGTACTTCTGTCTTATATAGGAGTTGGTTATCTCCAACGGAAACGGGGGCCAAATTGTTATAGACCATTTCCAGAATGGAAGGAATCTCACTCCGGAGTTTCTGCAGGAATTCCACTTCCTCCAGTTCGACCTCCACCAGTAAGCGGCTCTTCTTGTATCGCCGGACAAAAACCGTGCTTTCGCGGGACCACTCAGAGATAAGTGTTTGGAATGTTTCGACGTCCCTTTTCTGCAAAGCTGTACGGGTAGTTTTGCGGAGGGACTGAATTCGCTGAAACGCCGCCATGCTGGCAGCGGTATCCTTGAGAATCTGGATATTAGCCAGTAATTCTTCATTCTGCCCGTTCGGGTCCTTGAATTTATCAAGAAGACCCATCTGTAAAGTCTCGGCTTCTTTCGCCTTGGCCTCGGCGATTTGATAATTCCCGGAATCGAGCGCACCCTCCGCTTCCTTAATTAGATTTGTTACAGAGGTCACATCCTGTGCAGCGTCAATTTCTGATACAGCCTCTTCGAATTTTCTCATACGAAAGACTGAAGCGTAGCGGGATTGGCGAAATTCCTCATTGAGCAGTATTTGCTGATTAAGCGCATCGCGTACTCTTCTCCGGGCCTCAGCATATTGGCCCTCTTTAATCAACTGGTATGCCTCATCCTTTAGACGGTCTGCCTTTTCGGCGATTGGCTGGGTCTGCCAGACCAGGACCTGACTGATTAGCTGAAGCGATCTGGACGAATTGCTATTGGAAGAGAGCGGGTATTGCTCGTTAATTTTCGATTGGATATTAACAGCTCTATTTAGAAGACGGACTGCTTCCGCAAAATCGCCGTTTTCCCATACCTTCGAAGCTTCCTCTTCTTGCCGGATGGATTGGGCGATCAGGTACTGCCCCATGGTTTCATCCCTGATAGAGTGGAGTTCCTTCAATCGATCCACATCAACTCTGGCTGCAATATCGCCGCTCCTTGATTGAATTAGCTCGTTTTGCAGAACAATTGCCTTGTTCAGCAGCTCAACGGAATCCGGGCCACTTACCCCGTCACCAATTTGCGAATTGTACTCTTCAACGATTGCATCGACTTGTTGGCGGAAGTTGATTTGGCGTGGATCTGTAAGGGTATCGCCCCTGAAGTCTGATTCCTGTTGTCCCGTCACAGCCTCTTCGTGGATACGGGGTCGAAATTGGGTGATCAGGAACATCAGGGCCAGGAAAACCACGGCCGCAACTGCCATGCTAAGACGACCGTAGAGCTCCTTTTTGGCTCGGCGGATCTCATTGCTGCGTGTTCCGTATTTGTGGAGAAACTTCATTTAGATCAGCGTTCGTTAAGAATGACTGAGTGTTGAAAAAGCAAGACTCCTTCTTCATCAATGAAAATGCAATAATAACGAATAGGAGTTTCCAGAGAGTATTTTCGGGGAATCTTCAAATTAGGGTTTCCAGAAAGGTTCAGAACATCCATATATATACAGCGTGTTTGAACAAATGACCATATTGGCTCCCGGACTGCTCGGAGCTTCACTCGGAATGGCAGCTCACAAATTTGCCCTGGCGAAGCGCATACATGTTTGGGCAAGACGCGCTGAGAGTCGAGCTGACTGCCAATCTTCGGGTTGGTGCGATGCAGCATTTGCGGATCCCAG
The DNA here is from genome assembly GCA_030595525.1 of Puniceicoccales bacterium. Lineage (GTDB taxonomy): Bacteria > Verrucomicrobiota > Verrucomicrobiia > Opitutales > Oceanipulchritudinaceae > Oceanipulchritudo. The sequence continues at coordinate 3,785 of JAUVDD010000105.1, read as the reverse complement.
TGAATCTGTGAACGGGAGTGATCTGGTAATCCTCTGTACGCCGGTGGATATGATAACCGGTATGGTGGAGGAAATGGGACAAAGCCTGGGAAAGGGTGCCATCGTTACAGATGTAGGGAGTACCAAGAGCCGAATTTGCAGGTTATCCAGCCATGCTGTACCAGAAGGGGTGAATTTCATCGGATCCCATCCTATGGCAGGATCCGAAAAGAGCGGAATGGCTTATGCCAAAGCTGAATTATTCAAGGACCGCGCTTGTTTGGTCACTCCTTTGCAGAATGTGCCAGCCACAGAAGTCGACAAGCTGGTGCGTTTCTGGAAGTCGCTGGGCATGGAGGTCAGTACCATGTCTCCTGAAAAGCATGATGAAATAGTTGCCCATATAAGCCACCTGCCACACATGCTGGCTTCCTTGCTGTGTCTGCAATTGAGTCGTCATCCGGATAGCTGGCAGGCTTTTAGTGGTCCTGGCTTGAGGGATACGACACGGGTCGCGGCTGGCAGTCCGGAAATCTGGCGGTCCATCTTTGAAGAGAATAAAGAGGAATTGCTGAGATCGATGGAAGGATTCGAACGAGAGTTGGCTACCATCCGGTCCAACATCCTTAACGGTGAATGGGCTCAAGTCCGGCACCTTCTTGATTTAGGTAAATCCTACAGGGAAGGATTGGAATAATGCTTGTGGACCCGTATCCAGTTCAACCTTGGTCCGAACCCTGCAAGGGAGAGGTAAGGTTGCCCGGATCAAAGAGTCTGACAAATCGGGCCTTAATGCTGGCTGCACTCAGCGATGGCCGGGTTCGCTTGACCGGTGCCTTGTTCAGTCGGGATACCCGAATAATGGCAACCATCCTCAAGGAACTGGGATTCTATATAATAAAGAACCCGGAAGAGGAGTGGATTGAGATTGTGGGACAGGCTGGGGCTATTCCAAATGCCACGGGTCATTTGTATGTAGGTAATGCGGGCACGGCTGCTCGGTTCCTGACAGCCTTTGTTTGTCTGCACCCGAACGGCCATTACTTTATTGATGGTGATGAGGAGATGCAAGTTCGTCCAATGGGAGGATTGATTGAAGCGCTCAAAACACAGGGAGCTCGTTTCACGTTTCATGGTCAGGAAGGATGTTTTCCATTCGAGGTGCATACCTCCGGCTTAAAGGGAGGCCACTGGAGAGTTGATGCCACAGCCAGCAGCCAAATGCTTTCAGCACTGATGATGGTAGCGCCACTTGCCCGGGATCCTGTTCGAATAGAATGTCCGAATGTGCGTCCAGCTTTCGTTAACATGACAGCTGGGATTATGAAACAGTGGGGCGCAATCATTGCCGGGACACCAAGGGAAGGGTATGATTTGCGTGCTGGACAAACGTATGTGGTTCCCGCTGATGGAGAATTCCCTATCGAGCCGGATGTAACGGCCGCCAGCTACTTCATGATGCTTCCATGTGTTGTCGGCGGTCATCTGCACATCCTGGGCTTTCGGCAGAACATGCTTCAGGGAGACCGGGAGTTTGCCAAGATCATACATGAGCTCGGAATGGATATCGAACAGACTTCCGAAGGGTGGTTGGTTAAAGCAGGGAATTCCTTGAGCTCCGGACATCACTCTTTTGACTTCACGGCTTTCTCTGACACCTTCCTTACCTTGGCTGCTGTTGCGCCACTGGTTCCTTTCCCGATCAGCATTAACGGAATTGGGCATACACGCTTCCAGGAAACAGACAGGATCCATGGAATGGCCACAGAGCTGAAACGTATTGGGGCCGAAGTCGAGGAACGGGAGTCTTCAATGACGATTCACCCCTTTAATAAGGAATTCGTTAAACAACCAGGCTTGGTCATTATTGAAACCTACAAAGATCATCGAGTGGCCATGTCTTTTGGAATACTTGGTTGCAGTAATCGCTTCGGTGATTCTCCCTGGCTACACATCGCTGATCCCGGTTGCTGTGGAAAAACCTTCCCCAGGTTCTTTGATGAGTTGAATAGATTGTATCGATTTTCTCATGACAAATAATTGCCAGACATTAAAGTCCTTCAATGTCATCGCGATCGACGGGGGCGCCGCATCCGGCAAATCCTCTACTTCCAGACGCCTTGCCGAAAAATGCAATTTCCTCCACGTGGACACAGGTAGCCATTACCGTGCAGTTACTTATGCCTGCCTGGAGAAGGGCTTGGAGCCAAGGGAGACTTCGGAATTAAAGGACGTTGTCAGGGACTTGACTTTTTCAACCCGGATATGCGGGCATGAGGCTCAAATTTGTATCGCCGGGGACCAGCCGCTGGGCAATGGCGAGCTTCGGTCGCCCGAGGTGAATGCGCAGGTGTCACCCATGTCGGCAATTCCCCTCGTTCGCGAAGCGGTCAAAACCTACCAGCGACAACAGGTTGAAGTAGCCAGGTTAAAAGGGTTTTCCGGAATAGTCATGGATGGCCGCGATATCGGTACCGTTATTCTTCCGGATGCCGATGTGAAGATCTTTTTGAAAGCGGATCCCGCCAAACGCCAACTCCGGCGTCAGTTGGAGGGAAGTACCGATGCCATTGGAGACCGGGATAAGCGAGATGCTTCCCGCGCCACTGCTCCCATGAAAGCGGCCGACGATGCCATAATAATAGATAACTCTGATATCAGTCTTGAGGAGGTTGTGGATAGAATTGTCGCATTACTTCCTGGATCAGATGCGTAATGATACCGGAATCTGTCAGTGGTGAGCCTGGTCCTTGTGATGTTGTGATCCGTCATCCAAAGGAAAAAAAGTCCAAATGCAGCCTGCAACCACTCGTAGGAAGAATGGATATTATCTTCCATGAAGCTGGGTCAGGATTCAAGTTTGATGCGACTGGTTACATCCTTCTACAGGTAGATGCACCTGTCCTATCTGAGGCGGATGCTGGTTTGCCGCTTCTTCTTTTGGATAGTACCTGGAGGCTTCTCCCTCAGTTGGAGGCTACTTTGACCGGGATTCCGACTCCCCGCTCCCTCCCGCCGTGGTTGAAAACCGCTTATCCCCGGGTAAGTAAGATTAGTCAGGATCCCGCCCGTGGGCTCGCCTCCGTCGAAGCCCTCTATGCCGCACGGTTACTGGCTGGACGCCCGATTGATGGGTTCCTCGATCACTATTATTGGAAGGATCTGTTTCTTGAGCAATTTAAGAAATCATGATTTTTTTCAAAAAAGACTTGCCAGAAACTTTTCGTCTGCTTCTTTGGCCAACTTTCCCGTTCTTGAAAAGTCGATCTCCAGGGTGCTTCGGCCATGTATTTGGCAAAGCAGTTCGTTTCAGGTTTTAAATGAAAATATTTTATATTTGTGTTGACCGACCTATCCGGAAACCCCAATGATCGTCCTCTTTCCTTAATCGGGAAAATCGTTCTTTTATAGCCCACCAGAGTTTTCTGAAAAAAGTTTAGCAAAAGGCTTGACGGCTTTCAGTTTCAAAACCTTCTTGGAGGGCTTTCGCGCATTTGAAAGCGCGCTGTTCTTTGAAAGTTACTAAGTGTGATTGGTAGGTCATAGTACCGATCAATCCTTTGTTTATGTGTCCTAATATAAATAGTAATATTAAACCTAGGACGTCGCCGATGACTTCGGTCATCGGTACAGACGTTTAGGGTCCGAAATTTTTAAACCCGGATCCAAAACGCTCTGAAAGTTTTCTTTCGGAGAGTTTGATCCTGGCTCAGAGTGAACGCTGGCGGCGTGGTTCAGACATGCAAGTCGAGCGGGATTCATAACATTGATCTTTCGAGTGATTTGTTATGATGAGAGCGGCGAAC
>JAUVDD010000002.1 GCA_030595525.1 Puniceicoccales bacterium | reverse complement strand
TCAGTTTCAGGTCTTTCTCCTCCAACTGAAACTCAGTCAGGGCCGAGCGTTTCATTAAATCGACGATAGCTTTAATTTCCTTGATGTCCAAAGTAGGTTACCTCCGTTTAGTAATGCTAGGTTAAGGTTCTGTTAGATAATTTTTAAGGAGATTGGGCAATGGAAATCGACTCCGGACCTATTTGCTGGGGGGAGGGTTGAGGTCGTCCATGCGATTCAAGGCCCAGCGGAATGGATTAAACCGGATTCTCCATTGGGGATCTTCAAGTGAACCAATCAGGTCAAATTGTAATGTATCGCTGACAGGTGAAAGGACTTTACTGAACAGACCGCTGAATAAGGTGACCTCGGATTTCATCTGTAATCCCTGAGTTTCCAGATCCACCCATCCTCCCATTGTGAGATTCAGGGCCGGGCCGGTGACTCGGCCGTTTTTTATTTCCAATGCCGGTCCTGTCAGGTCCCAATCCAGATAGAGGGAGTTCATTTCAACTGTAGTGAACCCCAACCCCATGCTTCCAAGCAGGCGAGACAGTTCACCAAACATATGAACCGTTCCCAGTTTTCCTTTATGTATGGAGATATTGCCGGTACCAGAATAGGATTCCAGTTCCTTGCCTAGTTCCAGATATAACTCTGCGTCCAGACGACCCAGGTCGTCTTCCTTGATTGTGGATTCTGTATTTGGTTCCATTCCCACAAAACCTGAAAGTTGCATGCGAGCCTTGTTGTAGTCAGCGTTTATCAGATCGATATCGATTTTCTGTCGCATTCGGTCTTCCGATTGCCAGTTTATAATGCCAATGGATCCAGTGAAGATGCCCTCGGCGAATTGTCCTGATACTCCCGATAAATCCAGCTGGTTTCCATGCAAATGACCACTAACGGAAAGACCTGATAATTCCAGCGTCTTGAACAGGCAACTTCCGTCATGTTGCATGATGCTGAGCTTCATATCCGCATTTTCCTCCGAATTGAATCCTTTCTTTGAATCCCGCCAGAAGGTTCCCTCGATACTCAGGTGCGGGTTTTGTCCTCGGAAATCCATAATGCTCAATGATTCCAGTCCGGTAGCCCCCAATACTGCTTCCCATGGGCCCGTGCTTGTCATATCCAGGATGTAGGCGCGATGGGTATCGGTTTCCTTTATGTTCGATCGGATCGCGATGATACCTTCCATTTCACCTTCAGGGAATTTTGCCCATAAGGAATCCAGATATACCCAGTCGGCGTTACTGCGTATCCGGACTTCCATATCGGGGATTTCCACCCCACGATAACTCACTCCGGGACCATGTGCTTCCGTGATACTTTTTATAGTTTTAATATCCCTCCATTGTCCCCAAACGGTGACATCTCCGGTAAGAGCTTGCGGGGCATCAAGCAGGGTAAAGAGTTTTGCCCACCAATCGCCAAGAATAGAATCTAGAGAAGAAGGAAAAATATACCCCGCAGCATTCAGAGAAAACTTAGAAGAAGGAAAATGGTGAAAATAGGAACCACGAGCATCCTCGATCATGGATTTTCTAATCAGGGCATTATCTAGAACGAGAATGTCAGGATTCAGGATGAGATTTAGAAAAAGGTGATCAAACTGAGTTTGGCCAATATTCAGATCATCTATAACAACAGATCCCTGCAGGTGGAGTTTCTTTGGATCGAAAGAGGTATTTAACCTGAGGGAACCAGTCTTGGCACCAACTAGAAGGCGATGAGGAAGAGGAGCATCAAGGAACTGGTAGATTGAACAATCGGGTAGATAGGCTCTAAATTGGTAGAGTGCGGGGAAGGAAAACAGAGGCGTGGTCTCAAGGGTCTTGTCGGGGAGAGCACTTCCTGAGGCGAAAGCCGCGGGGCCCATTAATATCCAATCAATTGGATTGTCGAGGGATTCTGTTAAGTTGGCTTTAAGGATAAGATGCTGGAACTTGATATCGGAGTCGTCCGGATGGAGAGATAATTTCCAATTTGAAGGAATCTGATAATCCTGCACGACCAAAGATTCACCGCGGGCAGAAAGATCGAATGGGATAGGGACAGGTTTATCGGGAATGTTCAGGAATGGGATGCTGGGCAGTTTGGCATTGTATTGTAGGATGCCATGTAGATTCATACTGCGAATCGCCAATTTATTGTTGGAAAAGAAAATGAAAACATCTCCCGAAATCTTTTCCATGCCTACATTCTTGAATGTAAACTCCGGCAAAAAGCCATTGAGATGGAAGATATGGTTACCGGAGGGCAACATCTCCCAAGTTGCACTGATATCTGCCCGAAGATCCTTCGGCAATCTGCCAAGCTTTTGCAAACTGGGATAAATACTTGGTCTGGAACCGTCGGCTGAAGATGATTCCAGCAACGTCCGTAGGGGAGCATGACCGTTCATGTGGAGACGCAGACCACCGGTTTCCAAAAGAAGCGAGCCCAGGATCAATTGGCCATCATCCTGGTGAGAGTAAATGTGTTTGATTGAAATGACCGGCTCATTCAATCCGGTTGGAGAATGGCTCACGGGTAAATATATCTGGATATCCCTGGCAGCAATTTCCTGAAGAGCAATAGATCCTGGAATAACAAGGTGCAAAGGAGACCACCTCATGTAGGTTTCTTCGGCCGTCAGGACGATTTGCTCAGTTTGTGAATTTCTCAGTTCAAATCCCGATAAGTAGAGGCCTGCCCTGAGATCAAAAGCGACCTTTGACCACCTTGCCTGTAGATGTTCCGGTCCGGATTTATTGATTACCCAGCTAGCCAATTTATCTGGAACCGGAACAGATTTCTGAAACAAATTTATAAGAACCAGCCCACCGAGACCAAATGCCAGGGCTGCCAGAAACAAATTCAGGAGATGGCAGGCTAGGCAGCTACACCTCCAAGCAGTTTTCCGGATGTGGGCAATTGGGCTCATTGCCAATCAGGATTCGGTTCCGGGGACATCCTCCGCTTCATTCTGTTTTTCTGGCATACCCGGATCATCCGGAAATTTCACCAACAGAGGTTCCAGTACCTCGATTAAATCTATTGGTAATATGCCAACCAGGCCTGTTTCGGAATCTCCCACATATTGTGTGGTTCCACCAATGCGTTCAGTCAAATAAAGGGTTTGGATTGTTGTTTCCCCGTTTATGGATTCCGGATACCGGATTTCACAATTTATCTGAAAGGGCCACTCAATCGTACGGTTGTTGTCCAGTCTCAGAGGATTGGAAAATGGGGGATTGATAAATCCTTCAACCTCTATGTCTCGCAAATAAGATCGAAGATTGGCCCAAGCCAAGGGTGTTGTTTCCTCCTTTATCTCGCGGGTTTTTCCGGTAGCGGTCTCATCCAACCAAATTGACACTATTTGGGTAGATTCAGGAATCGTCCTGATCGTGCGTTCCCTATAGTGCATCGGGTTCATGGGAATACTGCTTAAAATGTGAGGCCGGATCAGAAAAACCGAGGCAATTTCATCGGTTGTTCCATATAGAAGAGTCTCATTTCCTTCCCTGCTCAGGCCGCCAATACTCATCTCCACACTCTTTCCATCTTCCTTACGCAGAATTATCCGGCGTTGGGGAGTGATCAGTCCATAACGAGACAAATCAGTTTCTGACGGTGCGTCACTGACGAATCGGGTCACCTCTAAAGTGTTCAGTAAATGGCGAATTTCCTGCACTACCACAGGATCTGCTGGTTGTGAGTTCAATTCTCCTGCAGCGTTTTTGTTCAATACCTGCCAGGCGCCGTTTTCCAACCGTTGCAGGGTAGTGCTGATGTCGTCGAAAAGAATTTCCATGCTGGTCCAGTTATCAGCGTGTCGACTTAATACACGCTTTTCCCGCAGATCTTCTAGTACCCGCCGCAGCGCATCAACCTTTCCGGCCGATACTTGAAATACGGTTTCAAATCCTTCCATGCGGGCAAGGTAATAGCTTCCTTCCCCATCTTCTCCAGTTGTCGTGTTGAATACTAGAGTTTCCCGGGAATTCAATCCTTCCAAGGTTAAGCGGAGTCCTTCCCCCTCTACTTCTCCTTCCTCCGCGGTCGGCATCCGGAAGCCCTGGCCCTCCTGGTTTTGCCAATCCCCCAAAAGTGCCTGTACACGGTCATTGTCTGCTGCGGCCTCAATTGGTGAGACAAAGTACCAGTTCCGATCCGTGCGTTCCATCCTGACCCGCACATTGCTCGCCGTCCGGTCCTGGATCTGGACCACTCGGCTCTCTTCCATTCCGGGTCCGAATATGCGCCGGTCAAGAAACTCGCTGAGGCTCTGATGTAGCGTGTTGGCCAGTTCGCGGGAGATTACCATAATGTAGTCACCGTTAGGTGACATCATGTAGAGGCGATTACCAATTTCAGTAGGAGCGCCGAAAGAAAGGGAAATGGATTCTGAACCACTGGAGAGGGAAACCTGCAAAGGTGGATCCAGCAAATCGTATGATTGAAGGGACTGGCCGGCGGTTTCCAAGCTATCAGTGGGAAATTTATGCAACCAGGAGAGCGCCTTCAATTGGAAGAGCAGCTGTTGAACGGCAAAAGGATTAGCCTTCCAATGGACTGGTTGAGTGACATTCCATGAAGCATCATCCATACGTTGCAGTTCCCATGCATTGCCAGTTCTGGGGCTGGAGATTTGGATATTATCAACACCCTGAACAAAGGATGGATCGAGAATAATACGAGATTGTGTCAGGAATTCATCCTTGGAACCCTGATTCCGATCGACGTATAGAATCAGGCAGAAGATAGCCAGATTCAAGATTGCGAGGAGGATTGTAAGTTTAAATCTCATGGTGGAACAATCAGGATTGGCGGATCCAGTGAACGAGGAGTCCGAGTAAGGCGACAGCACCAGGCAATGTCAGAAATAGAAGGGCAATTTTACGAAGCTGATCCTGACTAATGGCGAGTTGATAGGAATCGATTGGTCTTGGAGGGATAACCAGGAAGCTATCCCGGTCGAGCATCCAGTTCAGGGTATTAAAGAAAAGAGTCACATTTCCAAGAGACGCGATATGTTGATTTGAGAATAAATCAGGAGAACCGAAGACGACAACTCTCCCCCCGGGCACTTTGATACCGAGCTGACTTGAGGCCCTCCTTTCCGCAGCAACAGCTATTGGAACGGGACCCGGCATATCACTGCCTTGGTTGAATTCGGGGGTGGTATCAGCGCTATAGGTAGACTCGGCCCAGCTTTTAGCAGAAGTTGCAAAAAGAGGTACAAAGCTCAGACGTTCGTCTGCTGGCTCAGGGGCAATCGGATAAATGGGTCGGGTCCAACCAGTCAGGAGGTAAGTCTGGTTGTCGATTAAAGACTCGGTGATTGGATGTTCTCCAAAATTCCTGACAAGCAGAGTACCCTTTGCTTCACGGAAACTAGGGTCTGTTTCGATAACGAATTGGTTCGCGAGCTGGATTCCCCAGTCTGAAATTAAGGGAGTGAGATTTGTGACGACACCGGGACGAATCCAGATCATGAGACGCCCTGCATTTTCGTTCACCCAAGCCCTGATCTTATCAAGTTCTGAAGCCAGGAGAGGTCCCTTCGGATCAGCTATGATCACTAGTGCTGCATCATCGGGAACTTGAGCAACAGAGGTCAGGTCAATCGGTTGAATGGAGAAGTTCCTAAGTCGCAGCTCATTCGTGATTTGGGATAAACCTGATTGAGGTGAAGTTTCATCGGGAGAGGATTCCTGGTGTCCCTGAACAAAGTATACTGTGGGTGATTCTTCCTGGGTAACCTCCATAATAGCGGAAGTAATAGTGGATTCTCCAGTGAAGGAAATGGGGCGCAAATCTTCAAATACCAGAATTTCATCCGGCCGGATCACCCTCTGACGATCAGCAGCGACCACAAGAAGAGTATTCGCCTGATCCAAGCCATATTCTTTGGCCAACATATCAGCTTTCGCCAGATCCGTGAAAATGTCTACATACTCAACATCGATAAGGAAATTGCCGTCTCTTCTGCTGCGGTAAACGTATTCCTGCAGCAATTGACTGACGTATCGATACAGAGCCTGTTCCTCCTGTCTGGGGGATTTCTGCGGAATAGTGACAAAGATCCGTACGGGATCGGACAATTCCTGCAAATAGGCCTTGGTTTCGGGAGAAAGGGCATACCGGTGGTTTTCCGTTAGATCAAAACGGAAAAAGTTTTGCATGGCCAAATGATTAAATCCCATGATCAAGGTGAGGATCAGGATAACCTGTAGCCAGTAATTACCGAGCTTAAGCCGATTTGCGAATTGATAGGATTCCCACTTGGACATGTCAGATAATCAACTTTTGGATTCAATGATCAGCACGGAAAACCCAAGGACGGCAATCGTACCCGTTAAATAGTAGGCAAATGGTCGAGTATCCACCATGCCTCTGCTGAAGTCGTCAAAGTGCTCAAAGACCTGAAAATAATCCAGCGCTGTACCCGGAATCAAACTACCTGCTCCAGAATCGAATTGCTGCATATGGATAGCGGCAACTCCGACTATAATCATGAAAAGAATACTGAACGATAGCATGCCAGCCACTAATTGGCTGCGGGTTAGACTGCTGGTGAAAATGCCTATGGCGACGAAAAGGGAGCCGGAGACGGCGATGAACAAAAAGCCGCCAGTAAGCGCTCCCATGTGAAAGAGTTTCTGGCTGAACTCGGGTTGTTTCAGAACCAGCGAGGTCAGGATCGGGTAAATGATGGTCAGTGCCCAAACCATTAAATAAAAGGAATACGCAGCAAGAAACTTGGCGAGAACCAACTGGGATGGCTGGATCGGCGCTGTAAGCATGGTTTCTATTGTTCCGAGCCGCCGTTCCTCGGCAAAGCTTCTCATGGTCAGCATCGGCACAATCAGCAGGACAGGTATCCAAAATAAACTGAAGAAGAGAGTGGGAGGGAGCTGATCCTGCTCTTCCGAGCTGATCGTCAGCAAAGTGACGAAGAAAAAGAAACCCATCAACAGAAGGGACAACACCATGGCAATATACGTGCTTGGTGTATAAAGCAGGCACTTGAGTTCATGCCGGAAAAGGCGAAATATTTGGATCATAATTGGTCGCTGCCTTTCTCGTCCGCAGTGCTTGGAATGCCCTCAGCTGGGATTTCCCAACTGCGGCGGGTGGCCTTCAGGAAAATATCTTCCAAATTGGCCTGAATAGGATGGAATGCGCGGATACCAATATTTCCTGAATCCATCAGTCGTTTCAGAATTTCCTTTCCGTCACTGTCATTTCCACGATTCATCAATGAGACGGAATAGTAGCCATCCTGAGGAACTGGAGAAAGATCAATCGACCATTCATCGCCAAGTGATTTGAAAGTATTCCTGATTGCATCAGGTGATCCCGAGGCTTCGATCTGATATCTGGAACCTGGAAGAAATTCTCTTCTCAAATCATCCGCAGTACCTGAGGCAACCAGTCTGCCTTGATTCATGATCAGAATACGATCACAGGAAATCTCGACTTCTGAAAGAATATGGCTGGAAAAAATGACAGTAGTTTCACCCCGAAGGTTATCCAGCAGACGCCGGATGGCGATAACCTGGTGTGGATCGAGGCCGATTGTTGGTTCATCGAGAATTGTAACAGCCGGAGATGCTAAAATCGAATCCGCGATGCCGACCCTTTGTCGGAATCCCTTCGATAGTGTCCCTATGATCTTACGCCGGGCTTTTCTGTGGAGCTCACACATCTCCATGGCATGTTCAATCCGCTCTTTCCTTTTTCTGAACGGAATTCCCTTAATTTGTGCCCGGAATTTCAGATACTCTATTACCCGCATGTCCTCTGGAAGCGGGTTATTTTCGGGCATATAACCGATTTGCTTGCGGATTTCCCGTTCGTGATAAGGAACTGCTTTTCCACAAACCTTGAGATGACCGGAAGTCGCGGCCAAAATACCGGTCAACATGCGTAAGGTAGTACTTTTCCCGGCTCCATTTGGGCCCAGGAAACCGACAATTTCTCCCTTGTTGACGTTAAAAGACAGATTCCGGACCGCTTCGGTTCTGCCAAACCGCTTACAGAGATTTTCGGCAATGATACTGTACTGGTCCGATTGCATAATTTTATAAAATTAAAAGCGTTTCCAAAGGGAAGGCGAAAGCAAAACCAATAATGCAAATAATTCGAGTCGACCCAGAATCATCAGGAATGAGAGGAAGACTTGGGTGTAAGCATGCATTTGGGCAAAATTCTGTGTGGGTCCGACTTCGGCAAATCCCGGTCCAATGTTGAAAAGGCAAGCCGCCATTGCGGTGACAGTTCCCTCAAAGCTCATGGATGGTTCGAGAAATGAGACTGTCAATGTACCGGAAAAGGCCACCAAGGCCAGAATAACAATATAAACTATTATGGTTTCCTGTTCAGACAGGGAAAGACTCTTGCCATTTACCTTGAGCGGTCGAATGACACGCGCCCGGTAGGCCTTCTCGATTTGCTGTGCAGAAACTTTCAACGCGACGATAATCCGAATTACCTTAGTGCCGCCAGCGGTTGAACCTGAGCAACCACCGATAATCATGGCTGCGAGGAGTAGAATATGGGTGACAGGCAACCAAAGATCAAAATCGGCGGACGCATATCCGGTGGTGGTCATAATAGAAACAACCTGGAAAGCGGAGGTCCGTATCGCTTCCATCCAGTTCATGTTGTTTTGCTCCTGCGCCATCAAAAACAGGGTTATAGCAGTTGTAAATCCGATCAGAAGAAAGTAATAGGCTTTTACTTCAGTTGAGGTTTTGATGGATCGCCACTTGCGACCCAGAGTATCGATAATCAACAAGAAGCTTGTGCCTCCAATTGCCATGAATCCTATAATGGCCCACTCCAAGGCAGGATTATTGAAGTCGGCAATGCTTCCGGAGCGAGTACTGAATCCACCTGTACTCAAAGTGGTGAACATGTGGATGATGGAGTCAAACCAGGATAGACCGCACATCCAGTAAACCATAGTACAAATAACAGAAAGACCCAGATAGAGCTGGACTAGGTTCATTACACCGGATTGGACACGGGATGTGTTGAGATCGGCGGCTGAAGCAGAAGATTCCCTGGAGAACAGGACCTTTGCACCGGCACCAAGAAAGGAGAGGACCGCCACGAAGAACACAACTACGCCCAATCCGCCCATCCACTGGCTCATGGCCCGCCAGACGTGCAAGCTGCGGGGGAGTGATTCCAAATCACTGAGAACTGAGGCCCCTGTGGTCGTCAAACCGGAGGCTGATTCAAAAAATGCTTCCGTGAAGGAAATATCCGGCAGGATGAGGAAGTAGGGAAGTGCACCGACCAGGCTGGCTATAATCCATCCGCTTCCAATGGTTGCCAGTGCTTCCTTCCGGAAGAGCTTGTTATCACCGGTTTTTCCCAGAACAAAGCACCCGAGTGATAGACAGACTGCCACCATGAAACTGATCGAAAATCCGGATACTGCCATATCTGACCGGATCTGATGATCGTAGGTCCAAGCAACTCCTATGCACACAGCAAATGCCACCGCGATTGCCCCAAGGATCACACTTTGGAGTTTGAAGAGGATGGCGTAATTCATGCTGGATTAAGGAAATTCAAATGAGGCGGTACTCGTCAGGAATTGTGCAAAAGCTTCAGTAAATCATTTATATTCTCTTCCCGGGTGATTACCACGACGCGATCACCAGCGAGGATTTTGTCTTCTGCCCCCGGTACCTTCACTTGAAACTTGTGCAGGAGAGCTACCAGGACCGCGTGTTTTGGCCAGGAAATTTCCTTGAGTTGTTTGCCCGCGCAGGGACTGTCCAGAGAAACTTGAATCTCGAGTATTCGAGCTGCTTGCTGAGGAAATGTGAACAGCTCGACATACGGTTCACTGGATAAATACCTGAGCACCTCATTTGCGGTAACCAGACGTGGAGCTACCAATGTCTCAATATCGAGGGCGGATCTTAAATTATAGAGGATTTCCTCGTAATCACTTTTGTTGATCACTGTCTGGACATGCTTGGCACCCAGCTTCGCTGCCTGCATACTGGTCATGACGTTCCGTTCATCATCACTGGTGGAGGCTACAAAGTAGTCGGCATTGCCGATTTGTTCCTCTTCCAGAAGGCGCAGGGAAGTTCCATCGCCGTTGATGAATGTAACATGTGGAAAACGCTCGGCGAGTCGGCGGCATTTATCTTCATCTTGTTCGATGACACGGACCTTGAACCGCGGATTGCTCAACAGCCGAACAAGAGCCACCGCTGTTTCACTTCCGCCAAAAATCACAACCCTGACCTCTTTGCTAGTGGCATAGGGATCCAAATTGGAGCGTAATTTGGACAACTCGGCGGGAGGACCAACTACCGTGACGATATCACCAGTCTGCAGGATAGTGTCTGCTAAGGGAATGTCCTGTTCGTCGCCACGCTGGTAGAATCCGAATTTAATTTCCGGATGTAACTTAATGTCCCTCAGTGCCTTACCGCGATATTTAGCTTTTTCATCGACTACGATGCGCTGTGCTTCGATTTGCCCGCGGGCAAAGTTTTCAACGGCAATCCGTGCAGGATTACGAATCGATTTTGCGAGTTCATTGGCGCACAATCCCTCCGGATTTAGCATCATATCAATCCCAAAATGCAGTGGGTAATTGACTAGAGAGGTATCGGTGAATGTTTGGTCGTGGATTCGGCTGATGACGGTTTTGACACCCAATACGCGGGCCAGGGAGCAAGCGATGAGGTTGATTTCATCGTGACTGGTCATGGCCAGAAAATGATCACATCCATCGGCTATCGCCCTTTTTAAAACTTCCGCACTGCTGCCACTTCCTACAATAACGCGTACGTTGTGTTCCTCATCAATTAAGGATGCTCGTTCCGGATTCGATTCGACGACGGTGACATCGTGGCCCGCATCACTGAGCACTTGACTCAGATGGCGACCCACTTCACCGACACCAACGATTACGACTTTCATGTGACCTGCGAGTGTAACAGCGGGTTTAAGGAATGAAAGGAAAATTCCTGATGCCGAATGGCTCAGGCATCATCCTCATCGACTTCGATGATGTGATTGATTCCGATGAGGGAATCTTTTTTGGAAAGGTTGATTAAGCGCACTCCCTGGGTTGTGCGGCCAATAACCCGTACTTCCCCAACTCGGGTGCGAACTGCCTGTCCACCATTGGTCAGCATCATGATTTCATCATCTTCATCAACGCTGAGAGCACCAGCCACGGCTGATGTCCGCATCGCAATGATGCCGCTGCCACCGCGTTTCTGCACGCGGTACTGATCGAAAGCAGTACGTTTACCCTGACCGTTCACGCCAGCAATCAGAAGAGTGGTGTTTTCTCGAACGACTTCAATGGTGACGACATAATCATCCTTGCCCTTGAGCCTTATACCCTTCACTCCGCGAGTAGCCCTTCCCTGATCACGCAGATCCGTTTCCTTGAACCGAATGGACATGCCTTTCCGGGTGATCATGCACAAATCATCTTCACCGGATGTCAACTGAACCCCAATCAGAGAGTCGTCTTTATCGATGTTGATGCCGATGATTCCACCTTTCCGGAAGTTCTTGTAGTCGCTAAGGTTGGTTTTCTTAACGATTCCCTTGCGGGTAGACATGACCAGGTGAAGGTCTTCGGAGAAACCCTTGATAGGAATCATCGAAGCGATTCGTTCATCCTTTTGCAGAGCCAGAACGTTGGCCACACTGCGACCCTTGGAAATACGTGTTCCTTCCGGTATATCGAAGACTTTTTCCACGTAAACACGACCGTTGTTCATGAAGAACATCATGTAATCGTGCGTGCTGGCGGTGAACAAATGTTCGACGTAGTCTTCCTCATAGGATCCAGCACCGCGGACACCTTTACCTCCCCTGCGTTGGGACCGGAAGCTGCTGACCGGTGTGCGTTTTATGAATCCCTTATGGGAAATCGTTATGCAGCAACCTTCATTCACGATGAGGTCTTCCATGCGGAACTCGCCTTCAGCTGGAATCAGTTGGGTGAGACGGGGAGTTGCGTATTTCTCCCTCATTTGCATGAGCTCTTCCTTAATAACAGAAAGGAGGCGGCCTTCGTTCTCAAGGATTTCAGTCAACGCGTTGATGATTTTGATCAACTCGACGTATTCTGCCTCAATCTTTTCCCGTTCCAGACCGGTCAGCTGATAAAGGCGCATATCCAGGATGGCGTCCGTCTGGCGAACCGACAGCGGATATTTGTCCATCAACTTGATCTTGGCCTCGTCACGGTTGCGGCAGGCACGGATAATCTTAACGAAATCGTCGAGATTATCGAGGGCGATCTTCAACCCTTCAAGGATATGGGCACGTGCTTCAGCCTTGGCCTTGCGGAATGCAGTCCGGCGACGAACCACTTCGCGGCGATGCTCGACATAAACTTCGAGCATTTCCTTCATGTTCATTTCCTTTGGCCGACGATCGACCAATGCCAGAAGGATGACTCCAAATGATGATTCCAGGGCGGTGTGCTTGAAAAGCTTGTTCACCACTACACGCGGAATTTCTCCGCGTTTTAATTCAATGACAATACGGGAATTCTCATCTGATTCGTCCCGTAGATCGCTAACCCCCTCGATTACCTTAGCCTGAACCAGTTGTGCAATCTTGGTTACCAGGTTGGAGCGATTGACGCTATAAGGGATTTCGGTGACGACCAACTGTTCCTTGCCCTGTTTGAGCTCTTCAGTATGGATCACGCCCCGCATGCGGACAATACCGCGGCCGGTCCGGATGTACTTATCGATCCCTTCCTTACCTGTGATGCAACCGCCGGTTGGGAAATCCGGGCCAATGATGATCTCGGCGAGTTCATCAATGGTCATGTTCGGATTATCGATCAGGGCGCAAGTACCGTCGATTAGTTCACCGAGGTTATGCGGCGGAATGTTTGTGGTCATTCCAACTGCAATCCCTGTCGAACCGTTCATGAGCAGACTGGGGAGAGCAGAGGGTAGAACACTTGGCTCGGTTGTGTCTTCCTTGTAATTAGGAACAAAATCGACCGTATCCTCGTCGAGTTGCCGAATAATCTCTTCGGAAGCAGCAGTCAGGCGACACTCGGTGTAACGATAGGCAGCGGGCGGATCACCGTCGACTGAACCAAAGTTCCCCTGGGGATCAACCAGCGGCACCCTCATCACCCAGTTCTGGGCCATGCGGACCAAGGTGTCGTAAACAGACCCATCACCGTGTGGATGGTATTTACCAAGCACTTCACCGACAACGGCGGCGCACTTGTCAAAGCTTCTGTTGTGAATCAATCCCTGACGCATCATGGAGTACAGAATACGGCGTTGAACCGGTTTTAATCCGTCCCGGGCGTCCGGTAGGGCACGGCTGATAATAACCGACATCGAATAATCGATGTAGGCCCGTTCCATTACATCGGTGATGTTGGATTGAATGACTTTCTCTTTTTCAGTATACATTGCGCGAGTTCGCAGAGGTGGAAATTGATTCGATTAGACGTCGAGATTACTGGTATTCAG
Organism: Puniceicoccales bacterium; assembly: GCA_030595525.1. Lineage (GTDB taxonomy): Bacteria > Verrucomicrobiota > Verrucomicrobiia > Opitutales > Oceanipulchritudinaceae > Oceanipulchritudo. The sequence continues at coordinate 10,924 of JAUVDD010000002.1, read as the reverse complement.
TGCGTTATCCTCGATAAAGGCACGGCGTGAGGGAACATCGTCTCCCATCAGCATGGTGAATGTCTGCTCGGCCTTGGCCGCATCATCAATGTTGATTTGCAGAAGACGACGCGTCTCAGGATTCATGGTGGTCTCGTAGAGTTGCTTCGGATTCATTTCACCGAGACCCTTGTACCGTTGGATGTTGAGACCGCGGCGGCCCAATTCCCGAATCTTTGGCAGCAACTCGAGAATCGTATGCATCTCAATATGGTTTTCCTTGTCCGGATTACCCAGATTCTCAACCAGATGATAACGGGCTTCCTCACAGGGAGTCCATGTCTGGACGCTCATGCCCAGACGGGATTGTTCCTTGAGAACCTTTATCATGGATGCGGATTCATAGATTTCATGAATGCTGACCCGTTGATTGACGGTTCTGCCATTGTGTTCGACCTGACGGACAACCACATCAGCAAAGGCATCTTCAATGCCTTCTTCGGCGATGAAATGGACACGCTCTTCCTCATTTTTCAGGAAGCGGAAGGTTTCTTCGTTCCCTGTCCGGATCCGGACAATGTACTTCGGTAAATTGTCCCCGTCGTGTTGGTCCAGAAAAGTTTCCAATCGGCAACCATATCGGGTTACGCCATTGCCAAGCAATTCGAGACGGGCGAGTGATTCAACAATTCGGTCAACTTTCGCAGGCGGGAACTGGTGATCGTCCCGCAGACGGACAAGCGTAACGTCCTCTGATCCCAGTTCGAGCAGGATTCGGTTGAGTTGTTCGTCATTGTCGACGTATTGCTCACGCCGACGCCGTTTAATTCTATACAGGGGTGGCTGCGCCAGATAGACGTATCCATTATCGATCAAGCCGCGCATTTGCCTGTAAAGGAAAGTGAGAAGCAAGGTTGAAATGTGGGCTCCATCGACGTCCGCATCACACATAATAATGACACGATGATAACGGGCCTTTTCCACATCAAAGGCTCCATCTCCTTCATGATCACCGATTCCGGTTCCCATAGCAGTGATGATTGTGCGAATTTCATTATTGTTGAGCACCTTGTCGATCCGGGCCTTCTCAACGTTAATGAGCTTGCCACGAAGTGGAAGAATCGCCTGATAGCGTCGATCCCGGCCCTGTTTAGCCGATCCGCCGGCAGAATCACCTTCAACAATGAAAATTTCACACAGTGTCGGATCTTTTTCCGAACAGTCTGCAAGTTTGCCGGGCAAACCGCCTGTACTCATAACACTTTTGCGAACGGTTTCCCGTGCTTTTCGTGCGGCGTCCCGTGCACGTGCTGCATTCAGGGCCTTTTCAATGATCTTCTTGGCTAACGCAGGAGTGGTTTCAAACTCGTATTTGAGTTTTTCACCAACGATTCGCTGAACAATTCCATCAACTTCGCTATTGGAAAGCTTGGTCTTGGTCTGGCCCTCGAAGCGAGGCACCGGTACCTTTACGGAAATAACGGCGGTCAAACCTTCCCGAACATCGTCCCCGGAAATATTGGGATCCTTTTCCTTAACAATGTTGTTATTCCTGGCGTAGGTATTGATGACGCGCGTTAACGCCGTTCGAAAGCCGCTTAGGTGAGTACCGCCTTCAATATTGTGAATTGAGTTCGCGTAGGCGTAAATCTGGTCGTTGTAGCCGTCGTTGTATTGCAGGGCGATATCGACAACAACCTTTGCTCCATCCTTTTCGTTCTCATTTGCTATTGCTTCTCCGGTAAAGGAGACCGGTGGTTGGTGAACGACACTTTTTCCCCGATTGAGGAAGATGACATATTCCGAGATACCATCTTTAAAAAGGAACGTTTCGGAGCGATTGGTACGCTGATCATCGAGTATAATCTGAATGCCCGGATTCAGGAAGGCCAGTTCTCGCAAACGCTTGCCCAGTAAGTCATATTTGAAGTCCCGGATAGTCAGGAAAATTTCCGGATCGGGCAACCAGCTAATCTTTGTACCGGTTTTCTTCGTTTTACCGATGATGCTCATTTTCTCGGTAGTCTTGCCCCGGCTGAAGCCCATATGGTGGACCTGCTGCTCCCGACTGACTTCCACTTCGAACCATTCGGAGACAGCATTGACACACTTTGCCCCGATACCGTGCAAGCCGCCGGATACCTGGTAAGCACCTTTGCCGAATTTACCTCCGGCGTGAAGATTGGTCATAACCAGCTCGAGCGCCGGCATTTTGTGCTTCTTGTGCATGTCAACCGGGATACCACGGCCATCATCCTCAACGGAGATGGAACCGTCACTGTGGAGGCTTACTTTGATCTCCTTACAGTACCCAGCCAGAGCTTCATCGATGGAATTATCAACGATTTCAAAGACACAGTGATGGAGTCCTCTTTCGTTGGTATCACCGATGTACATGTCGGGCCGTTTACGGACCCCTTCCAGACCTTCCAGTTTCTCAATTTTAGAGGCATCATATGCCTCGGGGGAACTTTTGCTATTAGCCATTGATTATCAACATTTTATAAAACTTAAAAATCCGGCCGCAGCCGGGATTCCGGAAAGGGTTTATTAGGCCAGAAATAAGGGGCGTAGGGCAAGAGAAAAAGGGGTAAAAATAGCCCTTTTCAGCCTCTTTTTTTGAGGATTCCCGAAGATCAAAGATCGAGGAAATTCCGTAGGAGTTGCATCCCGTTTTCGGTGGCCAGGGATTCCGGGTGAAACTGGACTCCATGGATAGGTAATTGCTTGTGTTGCATGCCCATGATTTCGCCTTCGGATGTCTCTGCGGTGATTTCCAGACAATCTGGAAAGGATGCTTTTTCGACTAAAAGGGAATGGTAGCGAGTGGCAGCGAAGGGATTGGGAATACCTTTGAACAGGCCTTTGCCGGTATGATGAATGGGAGAAGTTTTTCCGTGCATCAAGCGATCTGCACGAATGACTTTACCACCGAAGAACTGGCCAATGCATTGATGCCCCAGACAAACCCCGAAAATAGGTATGCCGGTCGGGATAAAGGCTTCCAGAATCGCAATGCTGTTTCCAGCTTCGTTGGGGCTGCAAGGGCCCGGGGATAACAATACCCGATCCGGTTTCAGGGCGACCGCCTCAGTGCCTGTGAGGTCATTATTCCGGAATACTTTCTGTTCGACCCCCAATTCCCCAAAGTACTGGACCAAGTTGTAGGTGAACGAGTCAAAGTTATCGATTACGAGAAGCATGCAATAAGAACTGTGAAGAATCCCTGACGGCGGTCAATTCCGCAAACGGGGGATATTTGCATAAAGAAGCCCGACCGGGTTCTTGGGAGGGACCGGCCGGGCTTGGTGGGTGGGTTTATAGGGAAAACCTAATAAATTCTGCCAATATCCATATCAAATCTGGAAAATAATAAAAGCTGGAAATTCAACTTTCATAAAATTGCCGGATTCACACGGTATAATTAGCTATCGTCGCGATTGCGGCGTGGGGGACGACGACGGTCACCTTGGTCGCGGCGAGGAGGACGGTCACCACCACGATCTCCACGATCTCCACGGTCGCGGCGTTCACGTTGGGGTTCGTTGGCGGCCTTTTCCTTGGCTGCAGCAACCTTTTCGCTGATTTCGTCATCTTCGCCTTCGCGATCGGCAAGAGCGGCTGTACGACTCAAGCGGACACGTCCCTTTTCATCAATACCGACACACTTGACCCACATCTGGTCACCGAGAGCACAAACATCATCGACACGATTGACGCGGAAGTCGGCTAATTCGGAAACGTGAACGAGGCCTTCCTTGCCCGGCAGACATTCCACGAAGCAACCGAAGTCCTTCACGCCACGGACAGTTCCGTGGTAAAGCTTGTCTTCCTCAATGTCGGCAGTGAGGGCCTTGATTTCCTCAATGGCACGCTGCATGGAAGGTCCACTGGTGGCGTAAACATCGATACGACCTGAGTTATCATCATTAATATCGATTTCGGCACCAGAAACTTCACAGATACGACGGATAGTCTTGCCGCCCGGTCCGATGATCAGGCCGATCTTTTCCGGATCGATCTGTACGGACTCAATGCGCGGTGCGTATTTGCTAAGCTCTTCGCGAGGCTTGTCGATTGTGCCCTTCATGACTTCAAGGATCTGCATCCTGAGATCACGATTCCGGGCAATGGCTTCCTTGGCGATATCATGTGGGAGACCCTGAATCTTCAGGTCCAGCTGGAATCCGGTGATACCATTTTTTGTTCCACAGATCTTGAAATCCATATCACCGAAATGGTCTTCTGCACCAATGATGTCGGAAAGGATAACATACTTATCGATTTTACCAGCCTTGTCGGCTTGGGAAACCAGACCACAGGAAATACCAGCAACCATGTCGCTGATCGGCACACCCGCATCCATCAATGACAGACAGCCACCACAGACAGACGCCATGGAGGTGGAACCGTTGGATTCCATGATTTCGGAAACCAGGCGAACGGTGTATGGGAATTCGTCTTCCGGAGGAAGTACCGGCAACAGGGAGCGCTCAGCAAGAGCACCATGTCCGATTTCGCGGCGACCCGGGCCCATGATACGGCCGGTTTCACCAACTGAGTAATTTGGGAAGTTATAGTGCAGCAGGAAGCTCTTTTCCTGAGGACCACCGGTCAAGCCGTCCATCGACTGGTTGTCGGAACGGGAACCCAGGGTAGTGAAAACGATTCCTTGTGTTTCTCCACGTTGGAAGAGGGAAGAACCGTGAACCCGCGGGTAAAGACCAATTTCGCAGGAAACATCGCGAAGATCCTCCGGACCACGTCCGTCGGCGCGCTTGCCGGCAACGAGGATGTTTTCACGGTAGATTTCCTCCTGAAGAACTTCGAAGGCCAGCATCAACTGGTTGGAATCATAATCGTCGCCATCGCGCTCGATCATCTTCTCTGCGACTTCCTTCTTGAGGCCGTCGACAGCAGCCTGGCGCTCAGACCTGACGTCCTTGAAAACAGCTTCAGCCATCCTTTCACCAACAATTTCACGGGCCAGGGCCAGATTCTCGTCAGTTACGAGGAAGAGATCAAAAGTCTTCTTTTCAACACCAACCAACTTGGCCAGTTCCTTCTGTGCCTTGATGAGTGGCTGAATTGCTTTCTGGGAGAACTCCAGGGCTTCGATGAATTTATCTTCCGGGAGCTCCTCGGCGGAACCCTCGATCATCATCATTTCCTTCTCATTACCGACATAAATCAGGTCGAGCTCGGATTCGTACTGTTGTTCGTGGGTCGGATTGACGATGAATTCGTCATCGATGAGACCCAAACGGATACAACCAATAGGACCGTTCCACGGTATGCTGGAGCACAACAGGGCTGCCGAAGCACCATTTACCAGAAGAACATCAGGTTCGTTGATCAGATCGCAGGTCAGCAAGAGTGATTGGACCTGTACTTCATTGAAGAAGCCCTTCGGGAAGAGCGGACGCAATGGACGGTCGGTCAGACGACAGGTCAGGATTTCCTTTTCTGAAGGACGACCTTCGCGCTTGAAGAACCCGCCTGGCATACGGCCGGCAGCGGAGAACTTTTCACGGTAGTCTACCTGTAGCGGGAAGAAATCTTGTCCTTCGCGGAGTTTGGAGGCTGCCGTGGCAGCAACAAAGACGGTAGTTTCACCGAGCTTGATCGTGATGGACCCGTGGGCCTGCTTGGCTAATGTGCCAGATTCGAGTGTGATACCGTATTCCTCTACGGTAACTGAGTGTTTTTGTTTCAGCATGGATTATATTTAGACTGTAAGCCGGCGGCATAAGGTGCCCCGGCTTGGGTGTGATTCCCCCACCCAGCTGATTTTAGGAAGTTCGCCTGTCCGGCCGTGCTGAACAGGCGGACTTCCTACAAATATACCAGTGGATGGGGAAAGATTTGTTGTGAATTGCTTAAAGCAAGAAACTCCAATCCTTAGCGGCGGAGTTTCAAACGCTCTAGCATCGTTTTGTACTTCTCGAGGTCATGTCTCTTGACATAGTCGAGAAGCTTACGCCGGCGGCTGGTCATGGCGATCAGGCCACGGCGGCTATGAAAGTCCTTGCGATGAGTACGCAGGTGATCTGTGAGGTGTGCGATGCGCTGCGTCAGCAGGGCGATCTGGACTTCAGGGGAACCTGTATCGGTTTCGTGCACCTTGAAATCGGTGATTACTGATGTTTTATCGAGTTGAGATTTTGCCATTTGATTTGATTTGATTTCACGACCATTGGGAGCCTCCCTTGAGGATCCGAAGGACTCGCCGAAGCCAGCCCAACCGTCTTAATCCCGCAGGTGCGGAATTGGTCGCGGAGAAGGGGCGGTGCCCGCTCTCTTGACGCGGAGAAAGGAGGAAGGTGGAGATCGTTCCTGATATTGCAAGTGGAAAATGAGGGGGACCAGGGACCAGGGACCAGGGACCAGGGACGAGGGATTAAAGAGGGCAGTTTGTTTGTATAAAGGTGGATTCGAGGTTGAATTCTGCAGAGACGAGGTCAGCGAGGGCGGTGACGCCGTAGCGTTCGGTGGCGTAATGGCCACATGGATAGAGGTTAAACCCCTGTTCTTGAGCCAGATTGAAGTGTTCTTGCCGCAATTCGCCGGTAATCAGGGTGTCTGTGCCCATGGCTTTCATTTCATCGAGTGCGCTGCGGCCGGATCCTGTAAGCACAGCCACCTTGTCCGGGTTTTTTGAACCAAATTCGATGGCGGTTATATTTTCACCGAATTCCTTTTGCAACCGGGCTTTTAATTCATCCCTGCTGGAAGGCGCCTTGGCCAGCAAGGCGATGGGGGTTCCTTCATGGTGGAGGAACCAGTCGATTGGATCCAAATCGAGAGCCTTGGCTAGAAGTCGATTGTTACCGATTTCCGGATGAGCGTCCAACGGTAGATGGGAACTGTAGACGGCGAGGTTGTTATCCATGGCCAGTTTCAGCTTATCATAGAGAGGCCCACTGTAGTGGGTCGGCGTGTTCCAGAATAATCCGTGGTGAACGATCAGGAGGTCGATTCCCTGTTCAATAGCCTTTTCAAAGGGAAACCGTCCGGCATCGACTGCTGCGCCAACCCGGTTCACTTCGCCATTATTCTGGAGCTGCAATCCGTTGTTGGCACCAGTGAAATCTGCAATTTCGTCTCGCCGAGTAATCTTATTACAAAAATCAACAATATCCTGCAATTTTGCCATATCAGACAGTTTGCTTGAGAAGGCTCAACGAGCAAGCTCAGGATGGGGGAATCTATCGTTAAAATTCATACAGCCCAGGCAGGTGCATTATTTGGCTGAGTTCGTCCAATGCTGAACGGCTCTCCTGCAGGAGCTTTGGATCAGCCAAATCTTCCGGGGCGAGGGATTCCCGGTAGTGTTTTTGAATCCATACCTGCAAGTCGTTGAACAAAGTTTCATCCAGTAGAACACGACCTTTCAAATGCCTTGATTCATTGCTGTTCAAGGTAATGCGGTTTCTCAGGCAAGCTGGTCCTCCTCCGTTGCGCATGCTTTCGCGCAGATCAAAGGTCAAGATTTCGGTGACAGGGTTTTGGTGATCATCGATGAAACCATCCAAAAGAGCTGAGACTGAAGGTTTTTCCCGGCATTCTGAAGGAACGACCAACATCATGTCTCCATCCTTGGTGTCGAGGAGCTGGCTGTTGAAGAGATAGGAGGACACTGTATCTGAAAGGGAGATTTGCTCGTGGGAGATCCGAATGAGCCTCAAGGCTTCTCCGGTGAGCTGTTTATAAGCCTTTTCCAAATCGTGGATGGCCTGATCAGAGTTTAGAAAGGCAGCTTCATGATAAAGGAAAAGGTTTTGATGCCCGACGGATATGACATCATTATGAAAAACTCCTGCATCGATCGCATCCGGTGATTGTTGCAGGAAGACCGTTTGATTGGGCGGAATTCCATGCCGACGGGCGATTGACTGGAAGCTTTCCAAAGTCTGACGTGCAGGGAAGACATGTGGCTGGGGCAGACTTGGGTCGAGTGCGCTGCGCCCGTAGACAAAAAGATGCAGGCCCTTGTCTCCCTTTGAAGTGCTGAAACGCGTGTGATTTGCTGCCCCTTCGTCTGCCATGGCATCACCACCTGCAAGGGGCTCGTGGACCTTGAATCGTTCCTCATCAGCAAAAACAGCTTTTAGAGTCCTGGTGGTAAATTCGGCCTCGATGCTTCTGTGGAGCTTGGAACATAAGTTGGCGGGTGTGAAATGAGCCCGTCCATCTTCGCTGTCATTGGAAGGAGTCATTGTGCAGGCGTTCGCGGTCCACATGGCGGAGGCGGAATACGCTGCGGCGAGTAATGTCGGATGATAGCTTGCTGCATTAGCCAGCACAGCAGCATCGGTTTTACCCTGTATTCCCCAATTGCGAAGTGAGGCGATAGAGGGTCGTTCCTGTGGAGGAAATATGGCCTGGGGTATGCCCAAATCGGCCAGTGCTTTCGCTTTTATCAATCCCTGCAAGGCGGCGGCACGCGGATTTGACTGATTGCCCTTGTGAGAAACTGAAGCAACGTTCCCGAGTGATAACCCAGCATAGTTGTGGGTTGGGCCAACAAGTCCGTCAAAATTAATATCGCGATATCGCATAAAGACCATAGTTTAAAAATAACCTTTGATTTAGCAAAGCACAAAGGCATTTTGCCATTGACCAATAGCCGTAAAGGGCAATCACCGAATATGATGAAAGAAACCGATACCATATATCTTTACGATACCACACTCCGTGACGGTACACAGGGGGAGGGAATTTCTTTCTCCGCAGAGGACAAGATTCTAGTGGCGGAGAAGCTGGATGCTTTTGGTATCGACTATATTGAAGGTGGCTGGCCCGGATCCAACCCCAGGGACATGGTGTTCTTCGATTTGGCGAAGAAAAAAACCTTCAAAAATGCCAAAATCACCGCCTTCGGTTCAACCAGGCGTGCGAATTTGCGAGCGGAGAATGATCCGCAGTTGGCAACTTTACTGGAGGCGGAAACACCAGTAGTTACTATTTTCGGGAAAACCTGGTTATTGCATGTGACTGAAGTTCTCCGGACTACAGCTGAAGAGAATCTGGTTATGATTGAAGATTCCGTTCGATTCCTGAAAGAGGCCGGACGTGAGGTGATCTACGATGCAGAGCACTTTTTTGATGGTTACAATGATGATCCCGAATACGCGATCAAGACGTTGAAGGCAGCTGCTGCTGGAGGAGCCGAATGGGTCGTCCTTTGCGACACCAACGGTGGATCACAAGTGACCTGGATGAAGGAAGTTGTCACAAAGGTCATTGAAGAAATGGGATCCGTGAAAGTGGGCATGCACACGCACAACGATGGCGGCTTGGGTGTGGCTCTTTCGCAGGTTGGCGTTGAAGTTGGCGCCAGGATGGTACAGGGATGCCAGAACGGATATGGCGAGCGGGTGGGGAATGCCAACCTGACTACGACGATAGCCAATCTTCATTTTAAGATGGGATTCAGTTTCAAGGCAGACAAGAACATGGAAAGCCTGTCTGAACTGGCTCATTATGTGGACAGCCTGGCTAACAGAGTCCCTGATGCCAAGGCGCCCTATGTCGGAAAAAGTGCCTTTGCGCACAAAGGTGGGGTCCATGCCAATGCCGCCCAGAAAGTTGCCCGTAGTTACGAGCATATTGAACCAACGAAAGTAGGGAACCGTCAGCGGATCCTTCTATCGGACATGGCGGGTGGAAGCAGCGTGGCGATGAAAGCTGGCGAATTTGGGATGGATATCGATCCCAAATCTCCCGAAATGAGATCCTTCATAAAGTTGCTGAAGGAAAAGGAATCCAAGGGCTACGAGTATGAAAATGCCGATGCCAGTTTCAAGGTACTCCTTGGTCAGCATTTTCATGGCATGGAGGATAATTTCAGATTGGTCAGCTATCGAACAATTTCAGAAGTTGTGCGGGATAAGAATGAGAATATAAGCGAAGCCGTTGTGAAGATTCGTGTGGCTGATGAAGAGGACATCAAGATCAGTGTTGCCGAGTCAATTGGTCCAGTCGGTGCCTTGGACCATGCCATGCGCATTGCCTTTGGTTCCCACTTTCAGGAGCTAAGATCTGTTCAACTGATCGATTATAAAGTGCGCATCCTGCAAACCGGTCTGGGTACTGATTCCGTGGTTCAGGTTCTGATGCTGTCCGGTGACGAGGACCAAACCTGGTGGACTTGCGGAGCCGATCCGAATATTATCGAGGCAAGTTGGCAGGCCCTGCGGGATTCATATCGGTTCAAGCTGATGATGACCGAAGGCTAAACAGAGATGTTGTTTCCAGTCTGTTACATTGTCGCCAGAATTTTACTATTCTGGAAGGGACTTGCATCAAAAAAAGCTGGCGATAAGGTGTGGCTAATCCACAATATTACTCCGATATCATGTCCAACCTGAAACCCCACCTCGTTGATTTTCGTGAATTTGGAAAGACTCCCATGAAGAAGTCTCTCTTGGGACTGGTTCAAACTTTGATCGAACCATTTTCCAAGTTTGAATCACTCAACGATCGTTCCCGTGCTCTTATAGAAAAGAACAAAGAGGGAAATGGATCCTTCTACAATAATGGTTTGGAGGTACTGGGAATTCGCTACAAGGTGAAGGAGTCCGACCTTGAGCGTATCCCCAAGGAAGGGCCTGTATTTATTCTAGCCAATCACCCGTTTGGAGGGATTGATGGATTAATTCTGGGTTCCCTGATCGACCGGGTACGGCCGGATTCCAAATTGCTTGTGAATTACCTGCTTGGTAAGATCGACAATATGGGAGGACGTTGCTTTTACGTGAATCCGTTTGGTGGCCGAGACGCTCAACTGGCGAATCTCAAGGGGATGAAGGACAGCATGCGCTGGTTGAAAGAGGGGAATGTTTTGGGTACATTTCCAGCCGGTGCGGTCTCGCATTTAAAATGGGGATCCCGGCGTGTAACTGATCCAGAGTGGGTGGAAAATATTGCTCCAGTAATTCTT